>CAYRXA010000036.1:0-3037 GCA_964428155.1 uncultured Candidatus Saccharibacteria bacterium | reverse complement strand
TCAGGGATTATAAGATTGAAATTTACCATTCCTGAACAAACTCCGATGTATAGAATTCCTTATATTATTGAAAGTGTTGATAATAAAAAAACTATAGGTTTTTTGGATTTTTCTGTAGAAAATATTCAAGAAATATATGTTGAAGGAATGGGGACTAAGAATAAAGCAATTTATTTTATTCCTTTTGTTGGTTTTGCTGGTGAACAACAGAGGACATATTATTATTCTTGGGAAGTAGCGAATGTTGAATCAACTGAACAACAAGAGCAACAGATTATTAAAACGTTATTAAAGCAAATAGAGGAGTTAAAGAGGCAAGTGGTATTATTGCAAACACAATTAGCAATGCAAAAAACTTATCAAGAGAATATTTCTTGTTCTGTTTTTGCCCAGGATTTGTATTATGGGATGAATTCAGAACAAGTAAAGTGCTTGCAGCAATTTTTAGCTAATTTAGGCAATGATATTTATCCAGAAAAATTGGTAACAGGTTATTTTGGCTCTTTAACTCAAGCTGCTGTTAAAAGATATCAATCATTTAAAGGAATAATTAATACTGGTTATTTTGGGCCTTTAACAAGGGCTCAGGTAAATCAAGAATTATAAAATAAATTAGTTATAGTTTAAAATTTTTTAAATTCTGTCTTTAGTATATGGCAAAAATTAATTTTAAAAATATACTTTTCTATCTTACAGTTGTGGCTTTATTAAGTCCCTTTTTTATTGATAAACAGGCTTATTTTCCTTTTATTATTGGTAAGGCGACAGTTTTTCGAATAATTGTTGGTTTAATGATGGTAGTTTGGGCTTTATGGGTGTTTGGAAAACAAGATCCTGGTTTAGAAAAAAACAAAAAATCTTTAAGTCTTTTAGTAAAAGCAGTAATTATTTTTGGAATTATTATTTTTATCTCTGCTTTATTTGGGGTAGATTTCAATTATAGTTTTTTTTCTGGTAATGAGAGGATGGAAGGGGTATTAGGGATTTGGTATTTTATTGCTTTCTTCTTGATAATTACAACAACTTTTAAATATTTAGAAATAGAAAAAATTCTTAAAATTCAATTAGGCATAGGTGTTTTTTATTCTATAGTGGCTCTTTTAGCTTATTCAGGAATAGGAATTATTACTAGTCAATTAACGGGTGGTCGTTTAGCTGGCTATACTGGTAATCCTTCTTTTTTTGCTGTTTATTTGCTTTTTAATGCTTTTTTGGCTTTATATTTTTATTTTCATCAGTATAACTTTGATAAGAAGCTATTTAATTGGTGGTTAATTCCATTTTTTATTCAAAGTCTTTTGCTTTTTGCTACTTTAACAAGAGGATCAATGGTGGGTTATTTAATTAGCATTATATTAATTGCTTTATCAATTATTCTTCTTTCTAAAGATAAAATTATATTACCTTTTAAAAAAATATCAATTGTTTTTTTGATAGGAATTATCGCTGTATCTGTATTTACTTTTGCCGGTAAAAACACTGATTTTGTTAAAAATAATAAAATTTTAAGCAGGTTTTCTTCAATCTCTTTAACAGATCCAACAGCTAAGTCTCGTATTTTTTCTGCTGGTGTTGCGTGGGAAAGTTTTTTACAAAAACCTTTATTTGGTTGGGGTCAGGAAAATTATGAAGCTGCCTATACTACTAATTTTAATCCAGAAGTATTAAAACACTTACCTGAGGATTTTTATTTTGATCGAGCCCATAATAAGCCAATGGAAGTTTTGGCAACAAATGGAATTTTTGGATTTTTATCTTATTTGTCTATTTTTGCGATAGCTTTTTATTTCTTAAATAAATTAAGAAAAAAGCAAGAATGGTTTTTGCCTTCATTAGCTCTAGGCGGGTGCTTAGTGGGGTATTTTATTCAGAATATTTTTATTTTTGATTTTCATGAAAGTTATCTGGTGTTTTATTTGGTCTTAGCGTTTATCTCTTCTCTTGGTTTTAATATTTTAACACAACAAGAAGACAAAGACGTATTATTAAAAAGAGATGATAGGGAAAATGTAGATAATAATGCTAAGATAGAGAACAAGATTTATGAAAATGGTTATGCTTCAAAAATGGGAAAATTCTTTTTAATAATTGTTGTTACTTGTTTTTTTGTTCTTAGTACAAGTCAATGGATAATTAAGCCATATTTTGTAAGCAGAGGGATTATAAGAACAACGTATTTTATGAATAAAGGTCAAGGAGAAGATTCTTTTAAAGAATTAAGGAAGATAATTAATAATCCGACTTTTTTTGCAGATGATATTGTTGTTGGAATTAAAAAAGCAGATTCTTCTTATGGTTCTAGGATTTCTGAAGAAGAGAGAAAAAAAATATTAGAATCATTAATTGTTTTAGCCGAAGAAAGAGTTGAAAAAGCACCATGGCGCTTTGGTCTAGTTACTGCAAAGGCAGATTTAGAAACAACTCTTGCTCAATGGGATAAAAACTGGCTTTTAGAAGCTCAAAAATCAACAGAGTTTATTCTTTCTAAATTTCCTTATTTTCCACAAGCACACTTATTTGCTTCAAAATTTTATTTGATGAATGGGGAAATAGAAAAAGGTAAAGTAGAGGCAGAAAAAACTATTGAGCTTAATCCTAGGCTTGCAACTTCTTATTATCTTTTAGCTTTAGCCCATAATGAATTGGAGAATTTTGAAAAACGAGACGAGAATTTAATAAAAGCAGCCGAGCTTAATTATTCTTTTACAGATAAGAATCAGATATTAACTATAATAAACCTTTGTGCAAAAGAAAAAAAATACGAAGTTATAGAAAAACTTTATTTGCGGGCTATTCAAATAGACCCTCAAGATGTTTCTTTGTATACTAGCTTAGCAGCGACTTATGCTAAAATGCAAAATAAAGGGAAGGCAATAGAATATGCTAAAAAAGCAGTAGAATTGAATCCTGCTATTCAAGAATCAGCTAATGAATTTATTGAATTAGTAAAAAATGAACAATGGGAGTTAGTGGCAGATTAAAATGGAAGGGACTTGACAAAAATAGAAATGTATATTATAATGCTTGATAAGATTTA
>CAYRXA010000035.1:0-4501 GCA_964428155.1 uncultured Candidatus Saccharibacteria bacterium | reverse complement strand
TCCATTTTACCTATTTCAAAAAATATCACCCTTTCTATATCTGGTTGTAAATATCCTCTAAAAAAAACAAAAATCACTCGTGGTCTTTCTTTGTGTGTTAGTAATCAAATCATGGCAAAATCAGCTGATATTACCATCCACCATGGATTAGCTCTCGTCATCCAAAGCCGAGACTAAATAGAGATGTAATTTTTCCACTTTTATTTTCAATTCTTTTATCGAACAACTTGTGTCAATAACCACCAAAGCCCTTTTTGCTTTATATTCATTGCTTAATTGATTCTTTAATCTTTTTTTAATTTCCCAATCCGACCAGTTACTCCTTTTTTTAATCCTCTCAAATTGTTCTTTTTTATCACAGGTTACGACAATTATTCCCCTAAAATCTTTTTCTTTTTTGAGTTCATAAATCAAAGCCGACTCAACTATAAAAATTGTATTTTTGTTTCCTTCTTGTATTTTTTCTTCTACTTTTTGCCACACTAATGGGTGGAGAAAATTTTCCAATAATTTTTTTTTATCTGGATTATCAAAAATTATTTTTGAAACTTCTTTCTTATCAATCACCCCATTTTTAATTACCTTATTTCCCAATATATTTTTTATTTTTTGACTATTTTTTGTTTCCACCAGTATCTTTTTGGAAATCTCATCACAATCAATCACACAAATATCATCGTATTTTTGCAAATATTTTGCCACTGTACTTTTGCCACAGCCCATATTCCCAGTCAATCCATAAGCATTTATTTTCTTCATATCGCTATTATACTAGTCTTTTACCTTAGCAGAGAATGCGAGTCTGTAACTTTTTAGTCCCTACAACTCCTTAAATTCCTTTTTAGTGATAATCGAATCTTTAATTATTTTCGGTTGGTTTTTAATTTTATCTATATAATATTCTCTACTTTTCAATTCTTCTAGATTATCCATTCTGTCAACAAATTCAATTCCATCTAAATGATCATATTCGTGCTGGATTACTCTAGCTAAGATTCCATCACAAGTAAAAGTAAATCTTTTACCATTTAAATCTTTTGCTTCAATAGTAATTTCTCTTGGTCTTTTCACTGGTCCAAAACGAGTACTTTTTTTATAACTTCCACATCCTTCCCAAATAATCACTTCTTCTTCAGAAAATCTTATAATTTTTGGGTTAATATAAACTTTTAATTCATCTATTTGTTCGCCCGTTCTAGTTTCTGTTTCTCTTGGTTCAGTTATAAAAACTCTTAAATTTTCTCCAATTTGAGGAGCTGCAATTCCAATTAAATTATTGATTTTCATTGTGTCAATCAAGTCCCCAACAATTTTTTTAAAATTAGAATTATTTATGTCATCTACTACTTTATTAGGTGCTTTTAATCTAGAATCTCCGTCTTGAATTATTTCTCTGTTCATAAGCCAATTATTATTTTGTTTTCTTTAATATCTTGTTAATTTTTTCAAAATAATTTTCACTATTTAATACGGTAAGTGTATGAGGTAAAGGAAAAATATTTTTTTTCGTTTTTGTTTTTTTGACTTTTATTTCTAAACATTGATAATTTTTCTTATAATCTTCCAATACTAAATCTACCTCTTTTCCACCATATTCTCTATAAAAAAACATTGTTTGTTTTATTTGGTTATTTCTTCTTATCTTTTCTATTTCTGAAATCACAAAATTTTCAAAAACACCACCTTTATCTGGTCGAAGTTCTAGCTCTCTAAAATCTTTAATTAAAATATTCCTTATCCCTAAATCATAAAAATATAATTTTCTATTTTCTGACACTGATTTTCTGATGTTTGTTTTAAATGAGGGTAATGGAATTAAAATATAATTTTTAATAAAAATTTCAATATAATTAGCGACCGTTACCATATTTGCACCTAAACTAACAGCCAACTCTCTAATAGATACCTCAGAACCAATCTGTAGAGCAATTTTAGTCAAAATATCTTTAGCTAATTTTTCATTTTTTAAATTATAAATATTAATAACATCCTTTAAAACATAAGTATCAAGGATATTTTGCAATAAATCAATTTTTTCTGATTCTGAACTATTTTGATTAGTATAAACTTCTGGATATGACCCAAAAATTTGTATTTGTTTACTGAAATTTTGTCTAAATGTTTTTTTATTATAATTTTCTATTTTTTTATTTTTATCAATTTCATTTATAGATAATGGTAAACAATAACTTTCTGTAAATCTTCCAGCCAAAGAATCAAATTTAGAAGATTTTTGTCTTAATTCGCTACTTCCCGTAGCAATAATTTTTACTTTAAACTCATCAAAAAGAATTTTTAACGCAATTGTGCTTTCAGAATAATTTTGGACTTCATCAATTAAAATTACTTTGTGTGCTAAAGCAATTTTTTTTATTTTTTCCTTAGTTGGTTGAAATAATTCTCGATCAGAAATTAAATCAAAATTAAATATTGGTAAAGATAATTTTTTGGCTATTTTTTTTAAAATAGTTGTTTTCCCTGATCGTCTCGGGCCCCAAATAAAAAAGATTTTGTAACTATTTAAAGTTAGATATTTTTGTATTTCTTTTTCTATAACTCTATTTATCATAACTTAACTATACTACTAAATTGCAAACTGTCAATATGTAAATTAGTACTAAAATGTATAGTACTAATATATAAATTAATGAATATTAACCAATATTTTAATAAAACAATATTAACTAATTTAACTTCATTTTTAATTAACCAAACATTAATCCAATATATCAAGACAAATGAAGTATTCTCATTATTTAAGTTTCAACTGGCGGGCTATGGTGCCTGATGTTCGAACTTATTTTACGAAAACAAGCCTCATTGCTTCAACCTTATTCTTAAGATATTATAGATAAGAATGACAAAAAAACTTTTTTATGCCACCAATAATCCTGGCAAAAAATTTGAAATATCTCGATACTTAAATTACAACGGAATTATGGTAACTAGTCCTGAAGAATTAGGAATAAATATTGATATCCCTGAGACAGGCAACAGTTTGGAAGAAAATGCTATTTTGAAAGTTAAAGGGTATCAAGATTTAATAACCGATAAATTAATTCTTGCCGATGATACTGGATTAGAAATAGACAGTCTTCATGGTGAACCTGGTATTCATGTCAGAAGGTAGAAAGATCATCAAAATAAAATGACAGATCAGGAAATAATTGAGTATTGTATTGAAAAAATGAAAGATATTCCAAAAGAAAAAAGAGGAGCCCAATTTAGAACAGTTATTGCTTTAGGAAAACTAGATGGAAATATAGAAATTTTTGAAGGTACTTTAAAGGGATATATTTTAGAAAAACCATCCACTCAAAGAGTAGAAGGTTTCCCTTTTGAATCTTTGTTCTTTATTCCTGAATGGGATCTTTTATTAGGTGAGGCTAGACAATTACCAGTAGAACAAAAACAACATTTATTAAATCATCGTGCAATAGCAATAAAAAAAGCAATTCCAAGAATTAAAGAATTAGGGATAATGAAAGAAACGGGATGTTTTAATTGCTAGTTTTAGTGTAAACTTCCTCTATTTAGTTAATTTACTTATCTATGACTTTTAAAAATGTCCAAAATGTAGTTCAAATTCGGTTAGAAAAAACGGTCGCAGAAGAGGCGTTCAAAGATTTCTCTGCTTAAATTGTGGTAAACAATTTCAAAGCAAAAGAAAAGATAAGTTAACCTCTAGGATTTGGCATGATTATGTCTTTGGTAAACAATCTCTTGATCAATTAAGAAACAAGTATCAACTGTCAATTCCCACCTTAAAAAAGAGATTTGAAACTATCGGTTTTCAGTATCCAAACATCAAACCGGGAAAGGTTGTTTTAGGTCTTGATACTTGTTTCTACGGTCATGAATTTGGAGTGGCTGTCTTTCGTGGCGTAATTAAAAGAATTAATCTCCTGTGGAGATTTGTGACCACCGAAAATCAAGAAACTTTCATCAATGGTATTACCGAATTACAATCAAAAGGTTGGCAAATACTCTGTTTGGTAGTTGACGGAAAGAACCTACCTTTGGGAGAAAAACTCAATTTACCTGTTCAAATGTGTCATTTTCATCAATTGGCTATCATTAAACGATACTTAACATCCAATCCCAAACTACTACCATCAAAACAACTAAAACAAATAGCCGAATTACTCCCTACAACAACAGAAGAAAAGTTCACTATTCTACTCGAGGCTTGGTACTTTCGGTGGTCTGATTTTCTTAAAGAAAAAACAAAAGTAGTTGGAACAAAGAGATGGTTTTACACTCACAAAAGAACCCGATCGGCTTACCGTAGCTTAAGAACTAATTTACCATTTCTGTTTACCTATCAAAGACTCAAACAACAGGGTATCAATTGTCCCAATACCAACAATTCACTGGAGGGTTCCTTTGCTCATTTGAAAGACAAAGTTAGATTACACAGAGGTTTAAAATTAAAAAGGAAACTCAAATTAATTAACCAAATATTGGTCGGAAAAACATCCCAAAACTTTCATTAAGCCAA
>CAYRXA010000034.1:0-38685 GCA_964428155.1 uncultured Candidatus Saccharibacteria bacterium | reverse complement strand
CGAGTGCGTTGTGTCCTTGGGCAATAAAAAATTATTCCTTTTTTTAAGATCTTTGGCTTTTGGATTTTGGGGAATTAATAAATTTTTGTTTCTTTTGAAACAAAAATTTTCAACAGTATTTTTAATAAAAAATATATATTAAAGCATCGCCAGATTTTCAAAATGTTAACTGTATAACTCAGTTAGCAATTGAAAGAGAGCGGTTAAAATCTATTGCGCTCTTCTCACTCAATAATATTGAGTATTGGTTGTCAAAAGGTCTTTTTTAATAATCAGATCTTTGGAGAATTACATAGTAGAAGGGATTCTTATTGTATGTTGCAGCCAACTATTGGTCTTCTACTGAGTATAGCGATACGAATGCTTGGAACGTGAACTTCAATAATGGTAACGTGAACAACAACAATAAGACTAATTCTTAACGAGTGCGTTGTGTCCTTGGGCAATTGATTTTGACCGAATTCTTATGTTTTAAAACACTCGAATGCGATGTTTAAAATAATAATATGTACAAATCAATACACCTAACATTATATTATAAGATTTTTAAATTAATAAAATATTTTTATGAGGTTGTAAGAAATTTTCCAAAAGAATATAAATATAGTTTAGGGAAAGAGATATTAAATCTAAGTTGGTCATGTATCGATTTAGTAATTGGAATTAATAATTTAGATAAAAGAAATAGATATCTGGAAATCAAAAAATTGAGCATAGCTTTTGATTGTTTAAAAATTAGAATAAGATTGGCACAAGAAATACACTTAATATCAGAAGGACAGTTTTGCCACATTCAAGCTTTTTATATGAAAGAAATTGGTGAAATGATTGGTGGATGGTTAAAATGGAGCAAAATAAGTTCTTGCAATTATAATGAGTGAAATTTTTAATTATAAAAAAATATATTTTGCTTATCTAGAATGTAGAAAAAATAAAAGAAAGACAATTAATGCCCTTAAGTTTGAATGGGATTTAGAAAAAAATCTTAGTGGGCTTCTCAAAGAATTAAAAGACAGAAAATACAAACCAGAGCGTTCAATATGTTTTGCTGTTAAAGAGCCTACTCCCAGAGAAATATTTGCTGGGAGTTTTAAAGACAGGATAGTCCATCATTTATTAATCAGAGAAATAGAAGCAATTGGAGAAAATATTTTTATTTATAATTCATTTGCCTGCAGAAAAGGAAAAGGAACGCATAAAGCAGTTCAAAAATTAAGAAAAGGAATAAGGGAAGCAAGCAAAAATTATAAAAAAGACATATATTACTCCCAGCTAGATATAGCTGGTTTTTTTATGTCTATAAATCAAGACATCCTTTATTCCGTATTTAAGAAATTAGTTCTCAAACAAAATAAATCTATAAAGTGGAAAGAAGAATTATTATGGCTTGGGAAAATAATTATTTTTAATAAACCTACATCTAATTATATTATGAAGGGAGATATTTCCATTTTTTCCCTGATACCAAAGAGAAAATCACTTTTCTGGGCAAAAAGAAATAAAGGCCTCCCAATAGGTAATTATTCTTCACAGTTCTTTGCTAATTTATATTTAAATGAACTTGATCAATTTATAAAGCGAATTCTTAAGTGTAATCACTATTTTCGATATGTTGATGACCTTGTTTTATTAGCAAACGATAAAGAAGAGCTTAAATATCAAAAAAATGAAATAAACAATTTTCTTAACATAAAACTGAATTTGAAGTTGAACAAGAAAAAGACAAAAATTCAATCAGTAAATAAAGGAATTAATTTTCTAGGATATTTTATAAAAAAAGACCATACATTAGTCAGACAAAGAGTAGTAAACAATTTAAAATATAAATTAAAGAAAATGAAAAAAAACGGTAATTTAGATAAAAAAGATATATTTGTAATTAACTCATATTTTGGACATTTTAAGCATGCAAATAGCTATAATTTAAGAAAAAATATTTGTGAAAATATTTTAGGATTGGAAAAAAATAACATTGAAACAAAAAAGAGCTGTTGTTATTTTTAAATTAAGTCTTGAAGAAATATTAATTTTGGCGCTTATATAGTGCCCCTGGGAAGAATCGAACTTCCATCACAGGATCCGCAATCCCGCATTCTATCCATTAAACTACAGGGGCTTTTAAGAATTATAGCTAAATTTTGCCTTGAACGCAAAGCCTTCCATCCTGTATACTAAAGAGAAGATTAAAAACTATGCAATGGACCATTATTCTACATTAGCTTTTGTTTTAAAACAAGAACCGATCAAAGAGCAAGATCGTAGGTATACTTTTTATACTCAAAAATTTGGTAAATTGACTTTATTAGCTTCTGGGGCTAGAAAAATAAATGCTAAATTGTCTGGGCATTTAGAATTACCTAGCTTAGTTCAGGTTCAATTTACAATGTCTCATAACCCGCGCTTAATAAGTGCTTTAGAAAAATTTTCTTTTCCAGAGATAAAGAAAAAGAAAAAACCTTTGGCCGCTGCTTTTTTAATGACAGATTTAACAGATAAACTTAGCTTAGAAAAACAAAACGATCCAGAAATTTGGAAATTACTTTTTAATACATTGTATTTTTTAGAGGAAAATTTAAATCAATTTCCTCAGATAGTTGATTTTATATGGTTTTATTTTAATGCCCAATTTTTAGAAATTCTTGGTTTATCTCCTTTTTTGGAGGGCTGTACTGAATGTGGTAAAACAATTAATAATAATTTTTTTAGTTTTGAAAAGAAAGGCATTGTTTGTCAACAACATTCTCAGAAAAATGATTGGCCAATGAATACTAAACAAAAAAGGTTGCTTTATAAATTGTTTAATTTTCCACTTCGACAATTTTCTGAACTTTCTTCCATTAAAGAGGTTTTAGAGGAAAAAAAATATATAGAAAAATTTCTTAATAAATTTACTTTAGTGATAAAATCAGATATAATAATTTTATAAGATTTTTAAATTCTTTTTAAAAAAACTATGGAAATAAAAAAATTCTTTAAAACTTTTTGGGGTGGGGCAGCAGTGACGGTTTTAGTATTGATTATTGCTTATTTTGTTTGGAGCTTTGTGAATAGCGGAGGAGTGTCTTTTAGCTTTTTGGGTCCTGATGAAGCAAAATCTGGAGAAATAAAAGAGTTTTCTTTTGTATTAAATAATGATTCTCGCGTTAGCCTTCAAGAAGCAGAAGTAAAAATTAAATTACCAGAAGACGTTATTAATGTTAATAATCCAGAGGAAACAACTATTATTTATAATTTTCAAGATATACCTTCGCAATCTTCTGAAAGAAAAGAATTAAGTTTATTAATTACTGGAGAATCAAAGACTTTAAAGAATATTGAAGCTAGCCTTACTTATCGCCCCCGAGGGATTAGTTCTGTTTTTGAAAAAAAAGTTGATAAGGCTATTTTGATCTCTGGATCTTCTTTTGGTTTAGAAGCAGTAACTCTAAATCAAGTTTTTTCAGAGCAAATTTTCCCTTTAGAAATTAATTGGGAGAATCTTTCGTCTTATACTTTTAATAATGTTGAGATAAGGGCAGAATGGCCAGCAGGTTTTATTTTCCAAGAGTCTAATCCAGAAATTTCTTCAGAAATTACAGGATATAATAGATGGTCATTAGGAGAATTAAATCCTGCGAGCCATGGAAAAATTTTAGTAAAAGGTTTTCTTACTGGACAACCTGGGGAAACAAAAAGAATAATTTTGAAGCTAGGAATGATTAAAGATGAAGTTTTTCTTCCTTTAAGTCAAACAGAAGGATATATTACATTAATAAAAAATCCTTTATCAATTTCATCTTTAGTAAATGGAGAAATAAATTACAATGCTGATTTAGGGGAAAATTTAAATATTGTTATTAATTATCAAAATAATTATTCTTCTGCTTTAAGGAATTTAGATGTAGAGACAGTTCTAAACGGAGATATATTTGATTTTTCTTCATTAAGAGCTCCTAATGCAACTTTTTCTTCTAAAACTAGCACTTTGACTTGGTCAGGCGCTAAAGTATCCCCGCTTTATGCTCTTAATCCAGGTGAGCGAGGTTCTTTAGAGTTTTCAGTTAGATTAAAAAAAGATTGGCCTATGATAAGCTCAGTTCAGAAAAATGTACTTTCAGAAATACAGACAACTATTAAAAGTTCAAATGTGCCTGAGCAATTAGAAGCTTCTGAATTACCTCGAGCAGCAGCTTTAAATACAATAAAACTTAATTCAGATTGTAAAGTAGCTGTTGAAAGTTATTTTCGAGATGCTCCTTCACAAATTGCAAATTCAGGGAGTTTACCTCTTAGAGCTGATAATGCTACTGATTTCACAATTCACTGGACGATAGTTAATAGCTTCAATGCTTTAAGAGATGTAACAATAAAAACAACTTTGCCTCTTTGGGCAGAATTTACAAGTCAAATTAGCGGTAATTATGGTCAAAGCCTTCCTGTTTATGATCCTTTGACTCGAGAACTTTCTTGGAAAATTGATTCTGTTCCAGCTGGTTCTGGTGTTTTGACTACAGCTCAAAAACTTGTTTTTCAAGTTAAAGTTACTCCTTCCCAGTCTCATATAAATCAAGGGATAAATTTAATTGAACAGACAGTTTTCACAGCAACAGATGCTTTTACTGGAAAAAATATTAATTTAACTTATCCAGCAGTAAAGTCGATTCAATTAACTGATAAAACTGTTCTTCCTGATGAAGGAATAGTGAGGCCTTAAAGATTAATAATTAACATTCAATGACTAAAAACAATGATTTAATGGAAAAAATCGTATCTTTATGTAAAAGGCGAGGTTTTGTTTATCCTTCTTCTGAAATTTATGGTGGTTTTGCGAATATTTATGATTTTGGGCCTTTGGGTTCTCTTTTGGCAAAAAATATTCGCGATATTTGGATAAAAAAAATGGTTCAAGAAAAAGATGACGTTTATTTAATAGATGGGTCTATCTTAATGCATCCAAAAGCTTGGGAAGCTAGTGGGCATACCGTTGCTTTTACTGATCCTTTGATTCAATGCCCAGCTTGTAAAAAAAGATTTCGAGCAGATAAGCTTGAAGGTTGGCAGCTTAAGAAAGATAATCAAACAGGGCAATGGGAGGTTATAAAACAGGGCAGCTTAGTTTGTCCTGATTGTAAAGGAAATTTAATTCCAACAGTAAAAGAATTTAATCTTTTAATGACTACAGAAGTTGGTTCAGTAGCTGGAGAAAAATCCAAAGTTTATTTGAAAGGAGAATCATGCCAGAATATTTATTTAAATTTTCTTCCTTTTAGAGACACAATGACAGCTAAATTTCCTTTTGGAATGGCTCAAATAGGGAAAGCTTTTCGTAATGAGATTACTTTAGGAAAATTTTTATTTAAAGTTCGAGAATTTGAGCAAATGGATATTGAGTATTTTTGTGCTCCTGAAAAATCTGATAATTTATATGAGGAATGGAAAAAAATTAGATATAATTGGTATGTTGAAGAAATGGGTTTAAGTACAGAGAGGCTTCGTTGGAGGCAGCATCCTCCAGAGGAAAGAATCTTTTATGCTAAAGATGCTTGGGATATTGAATATAAGTTTTTTGATGATTTTGAAGAATTAGAAGGGGTTCATAATCGTTCTGATTATGATTTAAAACAGCAAGGAAAATTTTCTGGTAAAACTCTTGATTATTTTGATCCAATAAACAGAAAGAGATTTGTTCCATACATTATTGAATGTTCTGGTGGTCTTCAAAGAACTTTTTTTGCTGTTTTAGTAGAGAGCTATAGAGAAGAATTAATAAAGGACGAGAAAAGGGTCTTTCTTAAGATAAAACCCTCCCTTGCTCCTTATAAAGCAGCAGTTTTTCCTTTAGTAGCTAATAAACCTGAATTAACAAATAAAGCAAAAAGTATTTTTGATTCTTTAAAGTCAGAATTCATGGTTATTTGGGACGATATTGGCAATATAGGGAAAAGATATCGCCGTCAGGATGAAATTGGTACTCCTTGGTGTATTACTGTTGATTATCAAACTTTAGAAGACAATACAGCAACTATTCGTGATAGAGATACGATGAAACAAGAGAGAATAAAAATAGATGAAATTACTGAATATATTAGGGAGAAATTAAAATAAATATACATAAATTAAGTTTTGTGTTTTAAACGTTGATTATGCATAAATTTAAAGTAACAAAGTTAAGTAATGGATTGCGAATACTGACAATTCCTTCAAAAGAATCACTTTCTTTTCAAGCTATGGTTTTGGTTAATACCGGAGCTAATTTTGAAACAAAAGAAAATAATGGTATTTCTCATTTTTTAGAGCACATGTGCTTTAAAGGAACTAAAAAGCGTCCTTCTAATTATGATATAGTGAAAGAATTAGATTCTGTTGGTGGTTCTTATAATGCTTTTACTGGAAAAGAATATACAGGTTATTATGCGATAGTAGCTAAGCAGAAAAAAAATATTGCATTAGATGTAGTTTCTGATATATATTTAAATTCTCAATTTCCTGAACAAGAAATTAAGAAAGAGAGGGGAGTTATTATAGAAGAAATTAATATGTATAAAGATGATCCCAAAACATATATTCGGGATCTTTGGAGAAAGTTATTATACAATGATCAATCAATCGGTCGATCTACATTAGGTACCCAAGCGAATATTAAACGTTTTAAGAGAGAAGATTTTATTAAATATTATGATTCTCAGTACAGAGCTAAATCAACAGTGGTTGTTATTAGTGGAAATTTTTCTGAGAAAGAAATTATTAATGAAGTTAAGAAGTATTTTGGGAATATTAAATTAGGCCAAGGTAAGAGCAAAGAAAAAGCTCAAGAAAAGCAAACAAAGCCGCAATTATTTTTGAAAAATAAAAAAACAGATCAAACCCATTTAATCTTAGGAGTTAGAGGCATAGATTTATTTGATAAAAGAATATATGCTTTAAAAGTATTAGATACAATTCTAAGTGGTGGTATGTCAGGGATTCTTTTTCAAATAATTCGAGATAAAATGGGAGTAGCCTATTATATTCATAGCATTCTTTCTTGCAATTCAGATCATGGTTTTTGGGCTGTGTCAGCTGGAGTAGACAATAGTCGATTAGAAGAAGTAGTTATAACAATTTTGAATGAATGGAAGAAGTTTAAAGCAAAACCTTTTAGTGTAAAGGATATTAAAAAAGCTCAAAATTATATTATTGGTAAATTATCATTATTTCTTGAAGATGTTCACAATGCGGCAGATAATATTGCTTTTCAGGAATTATTGCGTCGGAAAACAGAGACGCCGAATGAATATTTTAAAAAAATAAAACAGGTTAGCCCTTATGATTTGCAAAGAGTGGCTCAAGATTTATTAAAACCTCAGTTTTTAAATTTAGCTTTGATAGGCCCTTATAAAAATAAAGAAAAATTAGAAAAATTACTTCATGTTTAAAATTAATCAAAATATAGATATTTCTTGGCAAAGCATTTTGAAATTTTATATTATTTTAATTGCTTTTATAGCCATTTGGTATTTTAGGCAAATTATTTTTATTGCTTTACTTGGCTTTATTTTAGCTTCTCTGCTAGATAAACCAATAGAGTTTTTCGAAATAAAATTAAAAAATCGTTGGATAGCAACTTTTATTACCTATTTTGTTGTTTTGAGTGGTTTAGGGGCAATAGCTTATTTTTTGATACCTGTTTTGAATGCTTATATAATAGGTTTTTCAGATTTTCTTCCATCTTGGATGAATAAAGAATCATTAATACAGTTATGGCAAGGTTGGCAAGTAACAGAAACATCAATAGAGAGATGGCTAACTTTATTTGGTATTTCTCAGGGGCAGTTATATGAATTTTTAGTTCAATCCGCTGACTTTTTAGTTAAAATATTAGGAGGAGCTTTTACTGCTTTTTTTGTGCTTATTTTTTCTTTTTTTATCAATACAGAGAAAAAAGGTATTGAAAAAGCAATCAGTTTAATTTTTCCTAGCGCTTATGAAGATTATGTTATTTATCTTTGGGGAAAAACTCGTCAAAAAGTTAGTAGTTGGTTTTTTGGTCAATTAATTTTGAGCGCTATAGTTGGTAGTTTGGTATTTATTAGTTTGAGAATTTTGGGGATTGCTCAAGCTGAATTTTTGGCTATTTTAGCTGCATTATTTGATTTTATTCCATATGCTGGTCCTTTAATTATTGGCTTAATTGCTGTTTTAGTAGGAATGAGCCAAGATGTATTTTTAGGTATTTCAATATTAATTATTTTTATTATTATTCAAGCAATAGAAGATTTTATTAGTCCTTTACTGAGAGCTAAAATAATGAAAATGAATCCTTTAGTTATTCTTTTAGCGCTTTTAATAGGAGGAAAATTAGCTGGTATCGCTGGGGCTATTATAGCTTTGCCTTTAGCAGCAGCAGTGGTTGAATTAATCAGAGATATTCGAAGTGGTCGTTTAGCTTCTTATTTGCCTCAAAAGCAATTATTGTAATTTATTAATTCTTTGTATATGATCTTTGATTCGCATACTCATTTAAATTTAGCTGCTTTTGATGGGGACAGAGAAGAGGTAATAGACAGGACCTTAAAAGAAAAAGTTTCAGCAATAAATATTGGTACTTGTCTTGAGACTTCAAAAAAAGCAATAGCTATTGCTAATCAATATGAAAATTTTTGGGCTACTGTAGGGCTGCATCCTAGCCATACAATTCCATTAAAAATAGATAAAAATGAATTAATTTTAAATGATAGTGAATCAGGGTTTTTAAGCCCTGAAGTTTTTAATAAAGAATATGAAGATCTTTTAAAAAACCCAAAGGTAGTTGCTATAGGAGAGTGTGGTTTGGATTATAGCTATTTACGTGATTTTTCAGAGACAGATAGAGAGAAATATAAAGAAATAGAAGAAAATGAATTTAGGAAGCAAATTAAAGCTGCGGAGAAATATAACTTAGTTTTATGTTTACATGTACGTAATCTTTATGATAAAGCTTTGGATATTTTAGAAGAAGAATCTTATAAGAGTGGGGGAGTTTTTCATTTTTTCACTGGAAATATCTTTGAAGCAAAACAAATTATAGAAAGAGGTTTCTATTTAGGTTTTTCAGGGATAATTACTTATTCTCAAGATATGGATAATGTAATTAAAGAAATCCCTCTTGAAAAAATGCTAATTGAAACAGATGCTCCTTATGTTGCTCCTGTTCCTTATCGAGGCCAAAGAAACGAACCAATTTATGTTAAAGAAGTAGCTAAAAAAATTGCTCAAATTAAAAAACTTCCTCTAGAAAAAATAGAGGAAGTTACTTTTAAAAATACAGTTAAATTATTTAAGCTTCGATAACAATTGGTAGAATCATTGGCCGACGTTGCGTTTTCTTAAACAGGAATAAACCAATTTTATTTCTTAAATTATTTCTAATGTATTCTTCATTAAATGTATTGTTGCTAGTAGAATAATTAACAATTTCTCTTATTAATTTTTTTGTTTGATTTATTAATTCTTTTGATTCTTTCATATAAACAAATCCTTGAGAGATAACTTCCGGATCGTTATGAAGCAATCCGGTTTTTTTATCAACAAGAGTAACGATAATAAAAATTCCGTCTTTAGCAAGGGTTTGCCTGGCCCTGAGAACTACTTCTTTAACATCCCCAACACCTAATCCATCTACCATAATGTAGTTTGTGGGAACAAATTTTTCAGTAGCAATGATTTTGTCTTTACTTAATTCAATAATTTGTCCATTTGTGGCAATAACAATATTTTTTTGGGGAATATTAACAGATTCTGCTAATTCCCCATGGATTTTAAGCATTGAATAATGGCCATGAATAGGCATAAAGAATTTAGGTTTAACTAAATTAATCATTGTTTTCAAATCTTCTTGATGTCCATGACCAGAAGCATGGATATCAAGCATCTTATAATGATAAACTTTAGCTCCTTGTTTTGCTAAATTATCTTTTACATTTTGGACAGCGAATTCATTTCCTGGAACAACAGAGGAAGAAAAAATAACCGTATCTTTTTTTTGAATTCTTAAATATTTATGGCCTCTGTTTACAATTCTCATTAAAACAGCTTCAGATTCTCCTTGTGCTCCAGTACAAAGGACAGTTAATTTTTTAGGATCAATTTGACTTGCTTCTTGCCATCTAATGATAGTGCCTTTTTTAATAGAAAGATATTTTAATTTTTCAGCAATAGCGACATTTGTTTTCATTGCATATCCTTCAATTATTACTTTTCGATTATACTTTTCTGAAAGCCAAATAGCTTGTTGGGCACGACTAATTAATGAAGCAAAAGTTGATAAAATGATTCTTCCTTCAGCATGCCTAAATATTGGATCTAAGTTATCCATGATTGTTTTTTCTGAAATAGAATGCCCAGGGCTTTCTGCTCCTGTTGAGTCTGACAATAGAAGCGTGGTTCCCTGAGAAGCAAGATCAATAATATGTGAAAGATTAGCTGGTTTGTCAGCTATTGGTTGAAGATCAAATTTAAAATCAGTAGCATACATAATTAATCCCGCAGGGCTATTAATTGCTAAACCAAGTGTATCAGGGATGTTATGGTTTACATGAAAAGGAGTAATTTTAAAAGGGCCGAGATTTATTTTTTTACCTGGAGATATCTCTTGAATATTGAGTTTTTTTAAATTAGGAAAATCTTCTTGTCTTTTTAAGACAATTCCTTTAGTAAGAGGAGCAGTATAAATTACAGGGTAATTTAATTTGTCAATTAAATAAGGAATAGCTCCAATATGATCGTAGTGGCCATGAGTAATAATAACTCCTAGTATTTTTTTCTCAGGATGATTAGTTAGGTACTCTATATTAGGAATAATAAAATCAATACCTGGCATGTCTTCGCCAGGAAATTGTAGGCCTAAATCAATGATCAGAATTTGATTTTGATATTCGAATAAAGTCATGTTGCGGCCAATTTCTTCTAATCCCCCTAAAGGAATGATTTTTATTAAGTCTGGCTTTTGCTTAGTTAAGTCATGAGGTTTTTGGTATTTTTTTATTTGATGCATTATTTTATTTAATTTTAAGGAGTGCCTTGAGGGAGACTCGAACTCCCAATCCCGTTTGGGAACTAGCTCCTGAAGCTAGCGCGTATACCAATTCCGCCATCAAGGCACATTGCCCGTTGATTTTTAGTTCTGGGCTTAAAGTTTTTATGATTTTAAAATTATTTGAAAAAAGGTTATTTAAAAACTCTTTTAGTGTATAAATACCAATTTTCTATATCAACAAATTTTTCTGAAGGAACGTTAGCGTATTGAATATTATTGCCTTTTACTTTTTGAGGAAGAAGATAAAGGTAAAATGGATTATATAAGAAAATTGCTGGTTTATTCTCATAAAGGATATTTTGAATTTTTATTAAGTCTTCTAAACGTTTTTGTTCATTAAAAGTTTGCCGAGTTGTTTCTAATAATTTATCTAATTCGTCATTTTGATAAAGAGAAAGATTAAGGCCAGGGTCAGTGGTTTGTGAAGAGTGCCAAAAAGAAAATAGGTCAGGATTTTGCCCAATAATTGCTCCAAAGAGAAGTGCGTCATATGATCTTGTCTGAATGATTTCTTTCTCCAGCGTAGCTAGAGGAAGTATTTGTAAATTTACAGAAATTCCAATTTTTTCCCAACAACTTACTAAATAATTAGCTATTTTTATTAATTCTTTATTATCAGGAAGAGAAAGAGTGAAACTAATAGAATCTTGATCTATTTTTTCAGAAATAATTTCTTTTGCTTTATTTAAAGAATATTCAGTGGTTAAATTAAAATCATCACCCAAGAAGCCAGCAGAAATGGGCCCTTCTAGAGGAAATGCTTGTTCTTTTAAAATTTCAGTAATTAATTCTTGTTTAGAGATTGATAAATTTAAAGCTTTTCTTAGAGATTCTTGACTGAATAAAGGATTATTAAAGTTTAAAAATACAGCATAATAACGAGGCAAAATTAAAGAATTAATTTGAAGATTTTGTTTATTTGCAAAAAATTGAATATCCTCAATCATTAAAGGGAAAATTCCATCTATCTCTTTTTTTAATAAACCATTTTTAGCTAAATCATAGTTATCGTAAAGATAAAATATTAATTTTGAAATATATGGTTTTTTTTCAAAATAATTATCATTAGCTGAGAGAGAGTAATTAATAATTCTGCCTTCTTTTGTTTTCTCAAGTCCGCTAAATAAATAAGAACCAGTGCCAATGGGCTTTAAATTATTTTCTGCTGTTAAAAAATTACTAGATTCAATATTCTCCCAAAAATGCTTAGGTATTATTTTTAAAGTAAGATTTTGAAGAAAAGGTTGATAGGTGTTTTTAAGATTAAAGCGGACAATATGAGAACCAGGGCTTTCTACAACAATTCCTCCCCAATTTAATCTTAAAGGGCTTTTAATATTTGGGTTTTGTATTGTTTCTATAGTAAAAACAACATCATCAGCAGTAAAAGGAACTCCATCATGCCAGAAGATATCTTCTTTTAAAAATACAGTATAGCTGGTTCCGTCTTCGTTAATTTCTATTTTTTCTGCTAAGTCAGGAATAAATTCTCCTTGGCCATCAATTTTATAAAGACCATTATAGATCAATTCAATTAAATCTTTTTCACAATCATTTGATCGAGAGAGGACAGGGTTAATATATGAAAGACGACCAATTGTGCCTAATCGCAAGACACCTCCTTCGCGAGGCTCTAAAATTGTGAATTTAGATATTATATTAGATCCTAATAGAGTAAGACCAATAATAAATATAAATAAAAATAAAAAGCTTAAAAACCTTTCTTTTAATGGTAATTTAAGCCATCTTTTAAAGAAAGAATTGAAAATATTTTTCATTTAATCAAGTAAAAGAGATTATATCAAAAGAGAAATAAAGAAATAACTGACGAGATAATAAATAAAGCACCTAAAATAACAGTAAAAATAAATATTGTTTTTTCTAATCCTCTTCGAGTTCCATAAAATTGAGAAGAAACACCTCCTAAGATTCCCATTCCCCCTCCTCTTTGTTGAAGAAGGACTAAGGCTACTAGAAGAATGCCAATGATAATTTGGGCAATAACTAAAGTTAATTGATTCATAAACTATTTTATCTTATACGTTAAAGAATTAAAAATACTAATAACAATAGAAGAGATCAACCAAGTAAGGGGAAGCTGAATAGTCAGGACAGGCATGAATACAGTGGCTGTTTTTAGGATAATTATATTAATAATTAAAGAAAAAAGGCCAAGAGTTATCCAAATAAGAGGAAGGAAAACTAAACGGAGAATAGGTTTTATTAATAAGTTAAGAAAAGAAATAACAAGAGCTAATAAAATTAATTCAATAAAGGTTCCTTGGAAATAAAAATCATTAAACAATTCATTAAATAATCTTTGACAAAATAAAATTGCTAATGAATTTAAAGCAATGCCTAAAAGAAGTTTTTTCAAAAAATTCATTTCTTAGTAATAATAAAGACAAGAAACTTTCGTTTTAATCAAGAATATAAATCTAAAATATAATATTCTAAGTATAGAATAAATAATCTTAAAAGTCAAAATTATTATTTTTTAATGCCCAACAAAGGAAGTAAGCTTTGGCCAGTTATTTCAGGAGGGATTGGTAATCCAAATAATGTTAAAATTGTTGGAGCAACGTCAGCTAACATGCCACCAGCCCATTTTTCTATATCAGATATTTCTTTTTCTGTGCGAGGAGAAGAAAATTTCCATCGGGAATCAATTAAATAAAAAGGAACTAAGCTTGTGTCATGTTCTGTTTCTATCTCGCCTGTTATAGGGTTCATCATTCTTTCCAAGTTTCCATGATCAGCAGTGATAATGGCTGTATAGTTTAATTCTTGGCTTTTTTTAATTACTTTTTCTATTTCTTGGTCAATAATTTTTGCACATTCAATTCCTGATTTTATATTACCTGTGTGTCCTATCAAATCAGGGCTGGCATAATTAACTAATATGAAATCATAAATATTTTCTTCAAAAGCCTGAATAAGGCGCGTAGTGATTTCTGATGATTTTAATCCAGGATAATCTTCAATATGAAGTGTCTTTATTGAAGGAATAATGACCCAGTATTCTCCTGGAAAAGGTTTTTCTTTGAGACTATTAAAGAAATAAGTGACATGAGCATATTTTTCGGTTTCTGCAAGATGAAGTTGTCTTTTTCCAGACTGAGAAAGGAGTCGTGAAAGGCAAGTAGATATTTTTTGAGGAGGAAAAGCAACTTTAACAGGAAATTCTTTATTGTATTCAGTGAAAGTAGTAATTTGGAGTTCTTGAAATTTTTTAACTGGAAACTCTTCAAATTTTGGATTGCAAAAAGCTTCTACTAATTGTTTCATTCTTTCTTCGCGAAAATTAAAAAAAATTATTCCATCTTTTTCTTCTATTAGGCTTGAAGATTCTGGATTTTCTTGATCCTTTATTATGGCAGGAACAATAAATTCATCAGTAATCCCTTCCTCATAAGATTTTTCAATATAAGACAATGGGTTTTTAATAGTTTTTCCTTTTCCTGAAATTAGAGCATCATAGCATTTAGCAGTTCTATTAAAGTTTTTATCTCTGTCCATGGCATAAAAACGCCCTGAAATGCTTGCAATTTTCCCTTTTCCTCTCGTTTTTAAATCTTTTTCTAGTTGAGCGATTATTTCTTTTGCTTTATTTGGAGGCGAATCTCTGCCATCAGTAAAAATATGAAGATTGACTTTTTCTATTTTTAAAGAATTAGCTAAATCTAATAAAGATAATAAATGATTGTATGAACTATGAACGATGTTTTCACTTAATAATCCAGCCAAATGAAGGGTGCTGTTATTTTGTTTTACATGATTACAGGTTTCTAATAAAGCAGGGTTTTGAAAAAAAGATCCATTTTCTATGCTTTGCGAGATACGAACAGAATACTGATACATGATCTGGCCACTTCCTAATGTTAAGTGGCCTACTTCACTATTTCCTGCTTTATTAAATGGTAATCCTACGGCTATTCCTGAGGCCTGGAGGGATGCCATGGGATAATACTTTTTTATTTTATCAATATTTGGTGTACCTGCTCGATAGATAGCATTTGAAAAATTTTTTTCTCCTATACCCCAGCCATCTAGAATTATTAAACAAATTTTTGAAGAAAGACGAGTCATATATTGTAATTAATAAAAGATAAATTTAGTAACTTAATTATTAGTATATCTTATTTTTTAAATTTTGACAAAAAGCTTTTTTTTGCTATAATAAGAAATATTTGCTTAGTATTGAAAAAAGTGAATATATCTCAGTTTAATGATCTTGTTCGGTTCTTTATTTAACTCAGGACTATTTATTCTCTAGTGTTTAATCTTTGCAGAATGTTTTATTTTAAACGATTTTTCTTATTTAATTCTTTTTTATCTAGGATACCAAATCGAGGTTTCTAAGGTTTTCTTGATTAAGTTTATTTTACGGAGACAATAAAGATAGATTTTTAAGTGTTTTGAGAAATTAATTTTTATTATCGCGTAATAAAATAGAGAATAATGGGCCTTTAATATAAAAATTATGGCTATGTTTAATATATCTGATTTTCCAATAGGCGCTATTTTTTTATTTCTTGGAGCAGGCGCTTTTTTGGGATACATTGTTCGTCAACAAATTGCTCAAAAATATTCTGATTCAATTGAATCAA
The DNA here is from genome assembly GCA_964428155.1 of uncultured Candidatus Saccharibacteria bacterium. GTDB lineage: Bacteria > Patescibacteriota > Minisyncoccia > UBA6257 > UBA6257 > JAQTTC01. The sequence continues at coordinate 23,043 of CAYRXA010000034.1, read as the reverse complement.
AATTAAAATCCCGAGTAGAGAAAGTAAAAGAAGAGGCAAAAAATATTATTTTAGAAGCAAGAGAAAAAGCAACGAAAGCTTTAGAAGAAGTTGAAGAAGAAAAAAAAGAAAGGAAAATTCAACTTGATAAAATGGAAGAAAGATTGTTGCAACGAGAAGAACTAATAGATAAAAGACAGGTTGAAATTAGCGAAAAAGAAACAGAAAATAAAAAGATTTTTGAAAAAATACAATCTTTAAAATCAGAATTAGAGAAAATACAAAAAAGTGAGCTAGATTTATTAGAGAAAATTGCAAAATTATCTCAGAAAGAAGCAAAGGAAGAATTAATGAAGAAAATAGAAAAAGAGAATAGTGAAGAAATTATAGAAGCTTTAAAAAAATTAGAAAGATCTAGAAAAGAAGAAATAGAAAAAAAGGCAAAGGAAATAATGGTTGGGGCAATTCAAAAATATACTCGTTCTAATGTTGGAGAAATTACAACAACAGCAGTAAATTTGCCTTCAGAAGACATTAAAGGCAAGATAATAGGTCGTGAAGGAAGAAATATCCGTCATTTTGAAAAATTATCTGGAGTTGAATTAATAATGGATGATTCACCAAACACTATTATTCTTTCTAGTTTTGATATTACTAGAAGAGAGATTGCTAGAGTGGCTTTAGAAAAATTAATTCAGGATGGTCGTATTCAACCAGCAAAAATAGAAGAAAAGATTATGGAAGCTCAAACAGAGATAAGGGAAAGGATTAAAAAAGCTGGTGAGGATGCTTTATATGAAGTAGGGATATTAGATTTACCGCAAGAATTAGTTTACTTATTAGGAAGATTGAATTTTAGAACTAGTTATGGTCAGAATGCCCTTACTCACTCAATAGAAGTTTCCTTGCTATCAGCAGCTTTAGCTTCAGAACTAGGTGCTGATATTGAGGTAAGTAAAAAAGCAGGTTTGCTTCATGATATTGGTAAAGCAGTAGATCAAGAAATAGAAGGAACTCATTTGGAATTAGGAAGAAGAATTTTAATAAAATACAATTTGCCTGAAGAAATAATAAAGGCAATGCAATCTCATCATGATACTTATCCTGTTGAAACAACAGAAGCTGCTATTGTTAATGCTGCTGATGCAATTTCTGCTTCGCGCCCAGGAGCAAGAAAGGATAGTGTTGAAGCTTATCTTAAGAGATTGGCTAATTTAGAAGAGATAGCTTCTTCTTATGAGGGAGTTGAAAAAGTTTATGCGGTTTCTGCTGGAAGAGAAATTAGAGTTTTTGTTCAGCCAAATAAAATAGATGATTTAGCTGCTATTAAATTAGCTAAAGATTTAGCTAATCGCCTTGAAGAAACTTTAAAATACCCTGGAGAAGTTAAGGTTACTGTAATTCGTGAAACTAGGGCAATTGAAATAGCTAGATAAGAAAGTTTTAATAAAGATTTACTTTATTTGAGTCTTTTGGTATACTATATCTAGTAGACAACAATTCAAAAGGTCGACCCCCTTATATAAAAATTTTTAATTTAAGGGAATATTTAAAAAATTAATTATTATGACTAAAGAAGGATTAATTGATGCCATTGTTAATAAAATTGGTTGTTCTAAAAAAGATGGAGTAGAAGCTTTAGATGCAATTCTTGAAGCTATTACAAAATCTTTAAGCTCAGGAGATACAGTAACAATAACTGGTTTTGGTACTTTTTCTGCCAGAAAAAGAGCTGCTCGAGCAGGAGTAAATCCTAAAACTGGTGAAAAAATTCAAATTCCAGCAATGACAGTTCCGAAATTTAAAGCAGGAAAAGGATTGAAAGATGCTGTAAAATAAAAATTTAAGAGTTTATAGTTTTTAAAACCCCAGCTAATTAGCTGGGGTTTTAAATAAATGAATATTCTATTTATTTCTTCTTTTTAGTTTGTTCAGCTTTTTTAATGTTTTTTAAGGTAAGGGAAATTCTGTTATTTTCAACGGCAATGACTTTTACTTCTTTTGTTTCCCCTTCTTTTAAAACTTCATTGATGTTTTCAGGCAAGGGATCTGAAATTTCTGATAAATGAATTAATCCATCAACGCCAGTGTCATCAAGTTTTGCAAAAGCACCAAAATCTACTATTTTAGTAATAGTGGCTTTCACAACATCTCCAACATTGTATTTATTAATAATATCTTTTATCTTATCTTTTTCTACTAGTTTTTCAGAAAGAATTAATTTATTAGTTGTAGAGTCACAATCTAATACTTTGACTTGAATTTCTTGTCCAATTAAGGCTTTTAGTTTTTCTAAAATATCAGCCTTTTTTCCTTCTTCAACTTTTGGATAATGATCAGCAGCTAATTGGGAAGCAGGAAGAAACCCTTTAATATCTTCTACTTTTCCTATTAAGCCACCAGTATTGGCTTCAAGAATAAGAAAAGAAAGTGTTTCGTTCTTGTTTTTAAAATCTTTTATAGTTTCCCAAGATTTTTTTCTTTCAAGGTTTTCCAAAGATAAATCAATTAACCCTTCTTCGTTATTCCAGTCAAGAATTCTAACTAAAACCTTATCATTTAGAGATAAAATTTTGATATAATTTCTTGCTTCTGAATATTCTACTCCCTGGACAATTCCAGTACCATAAGGAGAAAGGTCTATGAATAAAGATCTTTCTTTTTTTTCTAAAACAATTCCCTCAACAAGAGATCCAGTTAGGGGAAGCGAAATAGAGTTATTTTTTTTTAGAATGGGCATAATAATTTAATATTTCTTTTATTTTTGTGCCGAGGCGGTGAATCGAACACCGGACGCTTTGCTCTTCCGTATGCTTTCTAAATTACTTTAGAAGTTGGACTATATCATCACCCTATTTAAAGGGGCTGGGCGCTTCGAAGTAAATTTTTATTTACCCCTACTCTTTTAAAAGATAGTCTCTACACCTTTCTATTTAATTTTTGTAAAAAAATAAACAGATTTGGCTCGGAATTACCCAAGTTTATGCTTGGGTTTCTCCGATTTCACCCAGTTTACAGTTCATATTACTATGAATTGGCCCAAAGATTTAGGCAAACGCTCTACCACTGAGCTACCTCGGCTTGGTTTTCATCAATCTTGAATAGAAAACTTTTTAAGACTTTCTATCCAACCCATGATTTTATTATAAAGGTTAGTATTGTTTATTCTAACTTGAATTGTTCCAAATTGCAAGTTATTAAAAGGTTTTCTACCTAAGCTTGAATTGCTTACACAAAAATAAATTTTATTAAATTTTTTTTTCTTTGAGATTAGCTACTTTCTTCCAATAATTCTTTAAGTGTTTAGCGTTTTAGTGTTTATGTCCCATATTTGTATTTTTATTTTATTGTAACTACAGCCTTTACTCTTAATTTTAAAGCTTTTTGTTCTATAATTTGGGATCTCATGTTGATAAATTGACCCCACCGTTTAATATTTTTGAATTTGTGGGCAGTATAGGATTCGAACCTATGACCTCATGAATGTAAGTCATGCGCTCTAACCAACTGAGCTAACTGCCCTATGTAATACAGTGGACCCGAGGGGACTCGAACCCCTGACCTCTACTATGCCATAGTAGCGCTCTACCAACTAAGCTACGGGCCCATTGATTATTAAGCTTATCAGTTATCGTTTAGATTTTCAAGAAAATTTCTTTTTCATTTTAAAAGAAATATGATATTATTTATTAATTGAAATTTATGAAGCTTGCATTAAAAGAAATTGAAAAACTATCAATAAGTATCCGCAAAGAAATAGTCACAATGATTACTAAGGCAAATTCTGGCCATTGCGCTGGGCCCTTAGGAGCAGTTGAGCTATATGTGTCTTTGTATTTTGGTGGTGTTTTAAAATATGATTCTCAAAAACCTAATTTGGAAAACAGGGATAGAGTTGTTATCTCTAATGGTCATTATGCTCCTTTGATCTATTCAGTTTTAGCTCATGCTGGATATTTTCCTTTAGAAAAATTAAAAACTTTAAGGAAATTAGGAAGCCAACTTCAAGGACATTCATATCGTTTGTCATTGCCAGGTATAGAAACTTCCTCTGGTCCAGTTGGAGAAGGTTTGTCTCAGGCAGTTGGTATGGCTTTAGGAGCAAAATTGGATAAAAAAAAGTATCAAATTTATTGTTTTATGGGAGATGGTGAGCAAGCTTGTGGTAATACTTGGGAAGCAGTAATGACAGCGAATAAATATCAATTAGATAACTTAACGGCAATTATTGATAGAAACAATATTCAAATAGATGGTTTTACTGAGAATGTTATGCCTTTGGAATCATTAAAAGAAAAGTATGAATCTTTTGGTTGGAAAGTTTTAGAAATAGATGGTCATAACATTTCAGAAATTATTAAGGCTTTGAATTCTTCAAAATCTATTTTTGTTAAACCAGTAGTTATTATTGCTCATACCATTCCTGGGAAAGGGATTGATTTTATGCAATGGGAGCATGAATGGCATGGTAGGGTTCCTGATTCTCAGCAAGCTGAAGAAGCTCTCCGTCAATTAAGAAATTTAAAAGGAAAAATTGAGTCTGAGTTAGAGTAATTGTAATTATTATGCTTAATCCTAATATTCAACTGAATCCTAAAATTTTTACTGAAGAGATTAAAAAAATTTCTCCTCGTGATGGTTTTGGAGAGGGCTTAGCTTTAGCAGGAGAAATTGATAAAAGAGTTGTTGCATTATGTGCTGATGTAACAGAATCTGTAAGAATGCATTTATTTAAGAATCGTTTTCCTGAGAGATTTTTTCAAATGGGAATAGCTGAACAAAATATGGTTGGGATAGCCTCAGGCTTAGCAGCAGTAGGTAAAATACCAGTAGTTGGTAGTTATGCGGTTTTTTCTCCTGGAAGAAATTGGGAACAAATTAGAACCGCAATTTGCTATAACGAACAAAAAGTAATTCTTATTGGCTCTCATGCAGGATTAAACACCGGTCCTGATGGAGCTAGTCATCAAGCCTTAGAAGATATTGCCTTGATGAGAGTTTTGCCTAAAATGTCTGTTATTTCTCCAGCAGATTCTTTAGAGGCTCGTAAAGCCATTATTGCAGCTATTAAATATCCTGATTCTGTATATATTCGTTTACCTCGAGAAAAAACACCTGTTTTTACAACAGAACAAACTCCTTTTGAAATTGGAAAATCTCAAGTTTTATGGTTGCCTGAAAATGAAGAAAAATTCTCAAGAATTACAATTTTTGTTTGCGGTTATTTAGTTTACTCAGCTTTAGAAGCAGCTAAAGAACTAGAATCAGAAGGAATATCAGTAACAGTTATTAATAATTCTTCTATTAAGCCCTTAGATACGGAATTAATTTTAAAATGGGCTAAAAAATCTAAAATGATTATTACTTTAGAAGAACATCAAGTAGCTGCTGGTATGGGTTCAACAATAGCAGAGTTTTTAAGCGAGAATTATTCTTTACCAATTAAGTTTATGGGAATAAGAGATCAATTTGGTGAAAGCGGTCAAGCTGAAGAATTGATAAATAAATATGGCCTTAGCAAGAAGATGATAAAACAAACAATAAAAGAAATATTAAGTAGTTTTTAATTTATTATGTTGTTTGATGTAGTTACAATTGGTTCTGCAACTCGTGATGGGTTTTTTAAAGGCGTTGATTTTTTATCTGTTGAAGGAGATTGTTTTATGACGAGTAAAGGTATCTGTCTTCCTTTAGGAGCTAAGATACAAGTGCCTCAAATTTATTTTCTTACTGGAGGGAGTGCCACTAATAATTCAGTAAGTTTTGCTCGTCAAAATTTAAAAACTGCTATTATTTGTCGTGTAGGTGATGATGTCTCAGGAGAAACCATTATTAGAGAGCAAAAGAAAGAAAGTGTTGATACGAAATTTATTCAAAAAGATTATTCTGACCCTACGGCTTATTCAGTAATTTTTTTAACACCTTCAGGAGAGAGAACCATTCTTTCTTATAAAGGTTGTACAGAAAAACTTACTATTTGGGAGATTCCTTGGAAGAAGATAAAAACTCGTTGGATTTGTATTGGCTCTTTGGGCAAAGAAAAAAATATTTTAAAAGAGATAATTGAATTTGCCATTTCTAAAAAAATTAAATTAGCCATTAATCCTGGTTGGCAAGAATTAGAATGGCTTAAGAAAAATCCAAAATGGATAGATAAATTTGAAATATTTATTTGTAATCAAGAAGAAGCAGCTTATTTTACAGACATTCCTTATAGTAAAGAAAAACAAGTTTTTAAAAAATTAGATAATTTAGTTAAAGGAATAGTGGTGATGACAAAAGGTCAAAAAGGGTCTACTATTTCTAATGGTAAGCATCTTTGGAAAGTTGGTGTTTTTCATAAAAAGGCCATTGATGCTACTGGAGCAGGAGATGCTTTTGTTTCAGGATTTGTTTCAGTTTTTGTTAGAAATAAAAAAAATAATGATCAAATAATTGAAGAGGCTATTAGAGTAGGAAATGCTAATGCTAGTTCTGTAGTTGAGCATATTGGCACAAAACCAGGCATTCTTTATAAGAAAGATCTTAAGCAATTAAGATTCAATCGTTCTAAACTAAAAATTAAAAAAATTATTTCTAAGAATAATAAATAAAATTATGAACAATAAATTAATTCAGCCTTTTTTAAAAAATGACAAAGCCATGCTGCTGGCTTATGACCATGGTTTTGAAATTGGCCCAGAAGCTTTATCAAAGGAAAGCATTAATCCAGAGTATATTTTGGATTTGGCTGTAAAAGGGGAGTATACCGGCATCATTTTACAAAAAGGAATAGCGGAAAAATATTATACTGGAACTGATTATCAGAGAAAAATTCCTTTAATATTAAAGATTAATGGGAAAACTAATATTTTTCCAAAGAAAGATCCTTTCTCTCCTCTTAATTGTTCTGTTGAATATGCCAAAGAATTAGGAGCAAAAGCAGTTGGTTATACTATTTATTTAGGGAACAACCAAGAAGAAAAAATGCTTGCTGAATTTGGTCAGATTCAAGAAAGGGCGCACCAGTTAAACATGGCAGCAATTGCCTGGACTTATTTAAGAGGCGCTGTTTTAGAGGATGAGTATGATCCTGAATTAATAGCATATGCTGCTCGGGTTGGACTGGAATTAGGGGCTGATATGATAAAGATAAAATATCCTGGAACAGAGGAAGCTTTCAGGAAAGTGGTTCAAGTAGCTGGAAAGACAAAAGTGGTTTTATCTGGAGGACCAAAGCTAGAAGATAATAAATTTTTAGAAACAGTAGAATCAGTCATTAGAGCAGGGGCCACTGGTGTTGCTGTGGGCCGCAATGTTTTTCAACATCAAGACCCTTTATTAATGACCGACAAGATAAAGAAAATAATATTTAATGATTAATATTGTTCTGGAGGGTTGGCAGAATGGCATTGCGCCGCTCCCGAAAAGCGGTGGGCGAAAGCCCTTAGAGGTTCGAATCCTCTACCCTCCGCTGTTATTTTAAATTTGATATATGGAGAAAAAATTTTATATCACCACTACTTTACCTTATGTTAATGCTGACCCTCATCTTGGCCATGCTTTAGAATTTGTTCGAGCTGATGTTGTTGCAAGATATAAAAAGACGCTTGGCTTTGATGTGTTTTTTAATACTGGAACTGATGAACATGGCCAGAAAATATGGAATGCGGCAATAAAAGAAAATATAAAAATTGAGGATTATATAGAAAAAAATGCTCAAAAATTCAAAGACTTATTAAAAGAACTTGATATTGTTAAAGATATTCATTTTATTCGTACAACTGAACCTCATCATATAGCAGGAGCTCAAAAACTTTGGGAAATTGTTTCCAAAAACGGATTTATTTATAAATCAAATTATAAAGCTAAATATTGCGTTGGTTGTGAACTTGAAAAAACTGATTCAGAATTAATTAATAACAAATGTCCTGATCATCCAAATTTAGATATTATTGAAATTAGTGAGGAGAATTATTTTTTTAAATTTTCTGCTTTTCAAAAAAAATTAGAAGATTTTTATCATTCTCGACCCGATTTTGTTTTACCAGAATCAAGGATGAATGAAATCAAGTCTTTTGTTTCTAAGGGTTTACGTGATTTTTCTGTCTCTCGTCTTAAGAAAAAAATGCCTTGGGGAGTACCAGTGCCAGGTGATGAAGATCATGTAATGTATGTTTGGTTTGATGCTTTAGCTAATTATATTACTACTCTTGGTTGGCCAGAAGATATGACTCAATTTAATAAATTTTGGACAAATGGTATGCCAACTCAGTATTGTGGACAAGATAATTTAAGACAACAAGCAGCAATGTGGCAGGCAATGCTTATGGCAGCAGGGCTGCCTAATAGTTATCAAATAGTTATTAATGGTTTTGTAACAGGTGCCAGTGGCGTTAAAATGTCCAAAACATTAGGAAATATTATAAATCCAAAAAAGCTCATATCGTATTATGGTATAGATGCTTTTCGTTATTATGTTGTTCATCATATTCATCCTTGGGATGGTTCTCCTGTCACCTATGAATCTTTTCATGAGGCATACAATGCTAATTTAGTAAATGGCTTAGGTAATCTTGCTTCTCGTGTTTTAATGATGGCAGAAAAGCATCTTTTGCAGTCAGTTGATATTTCTCAAGAAAGTTTACCAGAAGAATGGCATAAAAATTTATTAGCCTTTAGAATAGATTTAGTCTGTGATTATATTTGGGAAAGAATTTCAAATTTAGACAAGGCTATTAATGAAGAGAAAGCTTTTAATGTTGTTAAAGACGATGTTGAAAAAGCGAGAAAATTAATAATTAAATATGTAAAAGAGCTTTCGATGGTTGCTAGGATGTTGGAGCCAATTTTGCCTCATACAAGTAAAGAAATTGAAAAATATATTTTAGCTAACAAAAAGCCAGCGCCAATTTTTACTAGAAAAGATATGATTAATTAAAATTTTATAATTTATCCTTTTGCTAAAACCAAGCCGATGATTTTTTTCGGCTTGTATTTTTTTAAAACCCTTGCTGCTTCTTGCATGGTTGATCCAGAGGTATAAACATCGTCAACAAGAATAATCCATTTGTTTTTAATCAGGCTTGCTTTATTTGAAGATATTTTAAAAATATTTTTTATGTTTTTCTTTCTTTCATTTAAGTTATGAATATTTGCTTGAGGAGAATTATTTTTAATTCTAATTAAAATTTCAGGATCATAATTTAAAGAGAAATAAGAGCTGATATTTTCAGTTAGTAATTCTGATTGATTAAACCCTCTTTTCTTTTTCTTTTTATAATGAAGAGGGATAGGAATAATTAGAAAATGTTTTTTTCTTGTTATTGAGAAAAGTTTTGTTTTTTTTAAAAATTTAATCATTAAACCTGACAGAGGATCTTTTAATGGAATAATCCGTTGATATTTAAATAAATGAAGAGATTTTGCTAAAATTGGGTTTTTATAAGATGATGTAATCCCTAAAGCGTAAAGAAATTTATTGTTTGAGCAACAATCTTCAGAAAAATTATGTATTCTTTTTTTGCAATTTGGGCAAATAAAAAAAGAATTTATTGGAATATTTTTTTTGCAATTTTGGCAAAGGGGATAGTGATAAGTTTCTCTTTTACAAAAACAACATTGCCAAGGAAAGATTGTTTCTAGGAATATATTCCAAAAGAAAAACAAGAAATTAAAAAAACGGTGGGGCATAATATTTGAAATTTAGAACATAAGGTTTTGCACTTGTATTTGGTAAAGTGCATAATATATTATATAATATAGATGTTATAAAAGAAAATATATGTTTTTTAAATTATTTAAGAAAAATCTTTTTTTAGGAATAGATATTGGGACAACTTCTATTAAATTAGTAGAATTACGAAAGACTCAAAACAGGATTGAGTTAACAAATTATGGAATTCTAGAAAAGTATGGTCATCTAGAGAGAGTTAATGATGCTATTCAAACTAATAATTTTAAATTATTAGAAGAAAGCACTGCCTTGCTCTTAAAAGAATTAATTGAGAAATCAAAAACGCAACATCAAGGATCTTTTATGGCGCTTCCAAGTTTTTCTGGATTTGTTTCTTTAATTGAATTTCCTGAGATGCCAGATAAGGAAATCGCTAAGGCAGTTAAATTTCAAGCAGGGCAATATGTTCCAATGCCTCTTCAGGAAACAACTTTAGATTGGCAGATTGCAGAAAGATCAAGCGGCAAAGTTACTGTTCTTTTAATGGCAGTGCCAACTGATATTATTCAGAGATATGTTCATAGTGCTGAATTAGCAAAAATAATTTTAAAAGGATTAGAGTTAGAAAATGTAGCTATTGCTCGTTTATTTGGAAAAAAAGAGAAAAAAGCAATAGCCTTAGTTGATATTGGTGGTAGAAGTACTTCAATAAATATAATAGATAAAGGAAGTTTAAGAACAAGTCATAATATAGACACTGCTGGAGGGGATTTTACCCAGGTTATTAGTAGTGGTTTGGGGCTTAATCCAATAAGAGCAGAGGAGCTTAAAAGAGCTTCTGGGTTAAATCTTCAGGCTCGTGGCGAGGTAAAAATATTGAATTTATTAGCTCCTTTAATGGATGTTATTAAAAGAGAAACAGAGAAAGCAATTAATAATTATTATTTAAGAACTAAAATACAGGTGGAAAAAATTATTCTTACAGGAGGTGGCTCTGGTTTGCAAGGCTTGGAAGATTATTATTCTCAGCAGATGTCTTTACCAGTAACAAAAGGCGATCCTTTTAACTCTGGGCTTGTTTCTTACAACCCAAATTTAGCTCCTATTATTAAGGACATTGGACCAAGTTTAACTAGCGCTTGTGCAGTAGTTTTTAAAGATATATAATAATATAGATTGTTTCTTGCTTTTTTTATAAAAAGAGTTAAAATAAATATATATGGCAGATAAATTTAACATAGAGTCTCTAAAGTCAAAGCAACTTCCTCCTGCTTGGCCAAAAGGTCTTTTTACTTTTGTTTTTATGGTTTTTCTTTTAACGCTTGGAGGTTATTTTGGTCTTAATTATTGGAATCAAAAACAAGAGGCGAATTTAAATGTTTTGGTTAATGAATTCCAAAATTTGAGAGATAGTTTTGCTCTAGAAGATGAACGAGAAGTTATCCTTTTTGAAAAGAAATTAAATACTTTGAGCAAATTGCTTTCGAACCATATTTATTTTTCAGAAGTTTTGTTATCATTAGAAGAATTAACACATCCAAAAGTTTCTTATAATAATTTAGATTTTTCTACAGACAGGAGTTTAATTAGTTTAAGTGGCATAGCTGAAAATCAAGAAGTTTTGAGCGAGGCTGTTAGTGGGTTAGTGAATAATCCAGATAAAGTTAAGGCAGTGGTAGTAAAAGAAATGCAACTTAATAAAGGAAAACAAGCTACTTTTTCTTTGGATATATACATTCAGCCAAATATATTAAAATATCAAACAGATGACAGAAACCAGTAAACAAAATCTTGCTATTTTAGCGATTACTTTTTTATTAGCAGCGATTGTTTTTTTGTTTGCTAGTTTTATTCAGCCTAGCATAAATAGATCAAAAGAATTGTCTCTTGATATAAAAGAAGAAAAGGAAAAAATTCTTTTACTTCAAGAGTATAAAGCAAAATCAGAATCTTTAATTCAAAGCTACCAAAGTTTAGGTGATCAAGTAAACGATGTTCATGTTGCCTTACCTGATAATCCTCAGACAGCTCAAGTTTTAGCTGGTTTAGATGTTATTGCTAAAAAAGCTGGAATTTCTTTTTCCGGATTAAGTTTTACAGAAGGAATAAAAGATGATCAAAATTATTTAGAGATAAGAGTAAGATTTTCTTCTAATTATGAAAGTTTTAAAAATTGGTTAAATGAGATAGAGAAAGAATTAAGATTGATGGATTTAACAAGAGTAAGTGTTAAGCCGATCAACCAAAGTCAATCTTCAATTCTGGAATATAACCTTACTTTACAAACATATTTTTTACCTGATAATTTTTAAATCTTATTTTTCTACTTTTTATTTCATTAAATTATGGCTATAGAAATTAAACAACAAAAACAAAGTAAATTAGGATCATTCTTGGTAATAATTTTAATTTTAGCCATTTTAGGTTGGCTAGGCTGGAATTTTTTAAAACCAATTGAAATTTTTCAAGAACCTAATATTACAGATTTACTTCCTGATGTTTCACAAGAATTAATTTATGCAGAATTAAATATTAGTAAAGTTTTTAATCATTCAGTTTTTCAAACATTAACTTCTCATATAGTCTGGCCATTAGAAATTCCTAATCTAGGTCGTGAAAATCCTTTTCAGGCATATTAAGAGAAGCTTTATCTTGTAATTTTAATCATATTGGCATGATTCAAGAAGAATTATTTCTTTCTACTCTTATTCAAAAAGGCTTAATAAAACAGACAGAAGCAGCTAATCTTTTACAAGAAGCTAAGGGATTAGAAAAAAGCGTTGAAGAAATTCTTTACGAAAGAAACTTAGTAGATGAGAAAATTCTCGCCCAAATTAAAGGCGAGCTTTTTAAATTACCAATTAAGGAATTTTCCAAAGACGAAATTGTTCCTCAGGGTGTTTTAAATTTAATTCCAGAAGACACAGCTCGTCATTATGGCTTTATTGCTTTTAATAAAAATGACAACATTCTAGATGTTGGAATGGTTTATCCAAATAATCCTAAAGCTCAAGAAGCTTTAAAATTTATAATTGATCGTCTAGGTTTAAAAATACGAGTTTTTATTATTATTCCTTCTGATTTAAGAAATATTTTAAAGCAATACCAAACATTTGCTGAAGAATTTAAAAAGCTTTTAGAGGATTTTCAAAGAAGATTTAGTGGAGTTCAAAAGAAAAAATCTCCTTTCAAATTAATAGATTTAGAATCTACAGCTGGAACAGTTGCTGAAGAGGCTCCTATCATTAGGCTTTTTGCTTCTATTTTAAAATATGCTGTTCGCTCAAGAGCTTCGGATATTCATATTGAACCTGAGCGAAATAAGGTAAGAGTGCGTTTTCGAATTGACGGTAATTTATCAACAACTTTAACTTTGCCTGCTGCAGTCCATTCTGCCATTACTAGTCGGGTTAAAATAATGGCTAATTTAAAAATTGATGAAACTCGACTGCCTCAAGACGGACGTTTCTTTTCTGCTATTGATGAAAAAGAGATAGATTTTAGAATTTCGAGTTTTCCCACGGCTCTTGGTGAGAAAATAGCTATTAGAATTTTAGATCCAAGTGTTGGTTTAAAAAGCATTCACGAACTAGGTTTAGAAGGAAAAAATTTAGAAACTTTGAAAGAAGAAATTTTAAAACCTTATGGGATGATTTTAATAACTGGGCCTACTGGTTCAGGAAAAACAACAACTTTATATGCTATTATGCAGGTTTTAAATCAAGATAAAGTTAATGTTATTAGCTTAGAAGATCCAGTAGAGTATACAATGGAAGGGATAAATCAATCTCAGGTACTTCCTGAAATTGGTTATACTTTTGCCCGTGGACTTCGTCATATAGTTCGTCAAGATCCAGATATTATAATGGTAGGGGAAATTCGAGACAATGAAACAGCAGAATTGGCAACTCATTCTGCTTTAACTGGTCATTTAGTATTATCAACTTTACATACCAATAATGCTACAGGTGTTATTCCTCGATTAATGGATTTAGGAATTGATCCTTTTTTAATTCCTTCTTCTTTAAATTTAATGATTGCCCAAAGGCTTGCTAGAAAATTATGTCCTGATTGTAAAAAGAGAATGCTTGCTACAGAAGAAGAGCAGAAAATTATTGAAGAGACATTAGCGTCTTTGCCAAAAGAAGAAAGGGAAAAATTACCTTATCAAAAGCCTTATTATATTTATAAATCTAAAGGTTGTGCTACTTGTAATGATAAAGGGTATTTAGGAAGAATTGGAATTTTTGAGATAATGAAAATGACTTCTGAATTAGAAAAATTGATTCTATCTCAACCTTCTCAAGAAAAACTTTTTGCTGAAGCAAAGAGGCAAGGGATGATAACTTTACAACAAGACGGGATAATAAAGGCACTAGAAGGAGAAGTGAGTTTAGAAGAAGTCTTGTCTATAACAATAAAAAATTAAAAGACTTGACAAATATTTTCCATTTGCTATACTAAGGATGCTGTCATTTTTGGCTTGCCAAAAGTGGCAGCATTTTTTTTATTTTTTAATTTAAAACACGGGTATTTCCCGTGTTTTTTAATGTACCTAGAAAAGAGTTCGAGCTTTTAAAATTTTTTTGTTGCTAGATAAAAATTGGGTAAATAATTATTTTTTTTGTTTTGAATATTTTTTTCTTTTTTGATGAGATAGTAATGTTAATATTTTTTTTGCAATTATTTTCTTTCTTTTAAGACAGGGAAGATTTTCTTTATAATAAATCCAATTAAGTAATATGATAGATTCTTTTTTAGCATATTTTACTTCCCAGATACTAGCTTTATGAGGTAGTTGAGGTTTGCTTTTCCATAGATGGCCTTTTAATGAAATTAATCTAAAGATATTATTTCTAATCCATTTTATATGTATTTCACTAGCTGAAATAAAAGTTACGAATAAACGATTATAAATATATGCAGGGTTTTTAAAAGTATTGTAGTAATCTTTATAAACCTTAATTGAACCATCGCCGTCTAAATGCCCTCTTAAAAAATCTTTAAAATATTTATCAGGAATTTTTAAAAACTTTATGGTATAAGTTTTATTTGGAAATATTCCTATTTTTAAAAGCCATTTATAAAATTGAACATTACTAAATTGTAATCGATAGCATGGTTTTTTTGCTAAAGTATCATTTTTAGATTGAACTATTTTGTTTTTTAATTTAAGACATTTCTTGAATGTATTTAATAATTGAATATTTGAAGATCTCATTGTTATATGGCGTCTGTCTTTACTGAGATTTCCATCAGTAGTTAATAAGCCAATAGTGTAGGCTAATTCAGGTGTCCAATTAAAATTTTTTTCTGGTAATTTATGTTGGGGCATAAACGATGAGGCTAATAAGTGGGGATGAAGGGATTTGAACCCTTACGGCCTTGCGGCCAGCAGTTTTTGAGACTGCACTGTCTACCAAATTTCAGCACATCCCCATCTCGGTTTAAGCAAAGAACAAAACGCTTTAAAAGTTCTATTTTTAGTATACAGGAAATAGTGTCTAAAATTCAACCTTATTAGGAATTAGAAAATATTTATACAAGATTATTCAGGTTTTAATCTTTGTTCATTTATTAATCATGGAGAAGAGTAAAAAGGTTTTTATAAATCAAAAATGAATTTTACTAATTTTTGGTAAAGCCAACGTGAATAGAAATATATAGAAATTTATTGTATAATAAATATTAAGTTTATAATTATATTTTTATGTCAGAGATTATTGCTATTTGCAATCAAAAAGGAGGGGTTGGTAAAACGACAACGACAATGAACTTAGGGGCCTATTTGGCTGCTTTTGGCAAAAAAGTTTTATTGATAGATTTTGACGCTCAGTCAAATACTACTTCTGGTTTAGGGTTTGATTACAAAAAATTAAAAAAAACAGTTTATAATACCTTAATTTTTAACGATTCTCTTCAGGAAACTATTTATAAAACTTCTGTTTTTGGCCTCCATCTTCTACCAGCTTCACCTGATTTAATTGGTGCTCAAGTAGAATTAAATCATTTTGATAATAAAGAGTTTAGATTGGCTCAAATTCTTTCTTCAATTACTCAGTATTATAATTATATTTTGATAGATTTGCCTCCATCTTTAGGCGTTTTAACAATAAATGGTTTAGTTGCTGCAAATCAGGTTTTAATTCCTATTCAAGCAGAATATTATGCTTTAGAAGGATTGTCTCAATTGGTAACAACAATAGATTTAATTAGAAGAAACTTAGAAAAAGATTTACATATTTTAGGAGCAATTTTGACTTTGTATGACAAAAGGAATAGATTGGATAGAATGGTGGCTAAACATATTAGGAGAAATTTTCCTGGATATGTTTTTGATATAGCAATTCCAAGAAATATAAGTTTAGCTGAGGCGCCTAGTTTTGGTAAGCCAATTATTCAATACAGTCCTTATTCTGAAGGAGCTCGAGCTTATCGACAATTAGCTAAAGAGTTAATTCAAAAAATAGAATTTTCTAATAATAACTTTAAAAGATAATAATAAAAATTTTATGGAAGAACAAGATTTTTTAGGCCAAGGGATGAATGCTTTAGTTCCCCCAAGAAATAATCCCTCCAGTCAGCCTATAAAAAATTCATTTGATGAAAAAGATGTGAAAGAAGCAGATGACGATGCTTTAGAAGAAAAAATTAGTGAAAAAATTAATAATACTTTTTATAATTTTCCTCAAGAAACGATATCTCCTTTAAATTCTATAAAACAAGATTTTCAGGAGGATTTTCAACCAGCTCAATCAAATGAAGATTTAGAAAAAGTAGATAATTTTTTAGAAACTGAAAAAGAAAATATTCCAGAGCTTAAGAAGAATCTTTTAGAAGAAAAAATCTTCTATATTGAAACAGAAAAAATAAAACCTAATTCTCAGCAACCTCGGAAAACTTTTTCTGAAGAGACAATTAAAGAATTAGCTGATTCTATTAGAGAATATGGGATTTTAGAACCTTTAGTTGTTACTAGAACAGAAAAAGACACAATGACTGGGGCAGAGGTTGAATATGAGTTAATTGCTGGAGAAAGGAGGTTAAAGGCAGCTAAAAGCTTAGATTTACCAACTGTTCCTGTTATTATTAGAAAACCTATTGAAGAGCAAAAAAAATTAGAGTTAGCTTTAATAGAAAATATTCAGAGAGAAGATTTAACGCCAATAGCTAAGGCAAGGGCTTTTGCTCGCTTAATTAATGAATTTGGTTTAACTCAACAATCTTTAGCAGAAAGAATAGGTAAAAGCAGGGAATCAATAGCAAATGCCTTGCGTTTATTGCAATTATCACAAGAAACACAAAATGCTTTAGAGCAAGGGAGGATTAACGAAGGTCATGCTAGAGCGATTCTTTTATTTAATAATTCTGAAAAAAGAAGAGCTTTTCTAAGAGAAATTTTAGCTAAAAATCTTTCAGGACGTGAAACATTAGAATTAGCTCAACATTATTTAAATCTTAATAAAAGGCAAGATTCGCCAGCAAGAAGACGTAATCTTTCTTTAGATCCACAAGACTTAGAATTAAAAGAAAAATTAGAGGATCTTTTACAGACCCCAGTTTTTATTAAAAAAAAGGGAAGTCAGGGAGCAATTGAAATTAAGTTTTTCTCTCAACAAGATTTAGATAAAATTTTAAATAAAATCTTTCCCCTTTAAAGCGTCTTGAATCCTTTTGCGAGTTTCGTTCATTTTTACGAATTCTAGCCAAGATGAAGAAGGGTTCTTTTTTTTCTTGATTATAATTTCTACTATCTCTCCAGATTTTAATTTATAATTTAAAGGAACCAATTTTCCATTAATTTGAGCTCCAGCAGCTTGATTTCCTATATCAGTATGAATTTGATAAGCAAAATCAACTGGAGTAGCTCCATCAGGAAGATCAATGATATCTCCTTTTGGAGTAAGAACAAAAATCCTGTCTTTAAAAAAGTCTACTTTTAAAGCACTTAGAAATTCTTCAGATTTATAGAAGGTTTTTTGCCATTGCCTTAATTGGTTAATCCAGTAAAAGTTTTTTGGAGGAGAGAATCTTTTTCTTTTTTTGTATCCTTCAGTTTTTTTTAATGAACTATAAATCCAATGAGCAGCAATTCCCCATTCAGCTTCTTCGTCCATCTGAGGGGTTCTAATTTGAATTTCTAAAATGCGGCCATTTTTAGCAAAAACCGTAGTGTGAAGGCTTTGGTATCCATTAGGTTTAGGAAGAGCAATGTAATCTTTAAAACGACCAGGAACAGGTTTCCACATTTGGTGAATAAAACCTAAGGCAGCATAGCATTCTTCAATATTGTTCATGATTATTCTCATAGCTACTAAATCATGAATTCTTCTAATATCCATTTCTTCTTTTTGTAATTTTCTCCAAATACTATATAAATGTTTAGTACGAAATTTTATATCTTTTGGATGTAAATTATTTTCTTCCAATTTTTCTTTTGTTAAAGGCACTAAATCATTTAAATATTTTTTTTGTTCCTCTCTTCTTTTGCCTAAGATTTTACGGGTTAATTTATATTCCTCAGGAAAAACATAAGGGAAAGCAAGGTCTTCTAGTTGAGAACCGATGTCAGTCATTCCGAGACGATAAGCTAAGGGAGCAAGGATTTCTAATGTTTCCAATGATTTTTTAATTTGTTTTTGAGGGCTTAGTGACCATAAGGTTCTCATGTTATCTAAGCGATCAGCTAATTTGATGATAATGATTCTTAAATCTTTAGCCATTGCTAGAATCATGTTCCTGAAATTTTCTTTTTCAGTGATTGTGTCCTCTTGTTCTTTGTATTTTACTTTGTTTACTTTTGTTAAGCCGTTAACTAAAAAAGCAACTTCATCATTAAATTCAGTTCTAATTTTTGAAATTGGAATTTGGCAATCTTCAACAACATCATGAAGAACACTAGCAACAACAGCGTTGATGCCTATCTTCATTTCGCTAATAGATAAAGCCACCCTTAATGGGTGATTAATAAATGGTTCTCCAGATTGTCTTTTTTGTTCTGAATGAGATTGTTCTGCAAAATCAAAAGATCTTTCTAACAAATCTAGTTCTTTTTCATTAAGGCTTTCATTCAGATTCTGAACTATTTTCTTTTTTAATGTTTTCATAGTTACATTCACGATTAGAGCATTTGATTTTTGTTTTAGTTTCCACAAGAGGTTTTCCGCATTGAGGACATTTTTCCCCAGTGGGCTTATATGAAGAAGAAAAATCACATTCAGGCCAGCGTGAACAGGCATAAAACATTTGGCCTCTTTTGCTTCTTTTTTTAACAATATCTCCTTTTTCGCATTGAGGACATTTCATCGAAATTTCATCATTAATAGATTTAGTAAAAGAGCATTTGGGCCAATTAGAACAAGCAAGAAATTTACCAAATCTACCTAATTTTAAAACTAATTTATTGCCACACTCTGGGCATTTTTCTTCAGTTTCAACAACAGGAGCTAAATCTTCTTTAGAAACTTCTTCATATTTTTTTTCTAAGTTATTTATAAAAGGTTCATAGAATTCTTTTACTGTATCTGTCCAATTTAATTTTCCTTCAGCAATATTATCTAATTTTTCTTCAATTTTAGATGTAAATTTATAATCCACAATATTAGGAAAATGTTTTGTTAAAACATTATTAACTAAGTCACCAATTTCTGTTGGAGCAAAGGATTTGTTTTTATCTCTCAAAACATATCCTCTTTGCTCTAGAACAGATAGAATTGTGGCATAGGTTGAAGGTCTTCCAATGCCGAAACTTTCTAGAGTTTTTACTAATGAAGCGTCATTGTACCTAGGGGGTGGTTGGGTTAAGTGTTCATTTGAGATAACTTCAATAATTTTCATCTTTTCATTAATTGATAGATCAGGTTTCTCTTGAAGATTTGATGGTTTAGAATAAGGATAAACACGGAAAAATCCGTCAAAATCTAAATGATAAAAATTATTCCTAAATAAATATTTATTTTTTTCAGTTTGGCATTCAGTAGAAATAGAAGTTTTTTCTAAAACAGCAGAAGGCATTTGGCTTGCTAAAAATCTAGCCCAAATAAGAGTGTACAAAGACAATTCATCTTTTGTTAAATATTTTTTTATTTTTTCTGGGGTGTAGAAAGGATCAGTACAACGGATTGCTTCGTGAGCTTCTTGGGTTAAACGAGATCTTTTTTTAAATATTCTTGGTTGAACTAGAGAATATTCTTGTCCAAAGGTTTCTTTTAAAAAATCATGAGCAGCTTTTAAAGCCATCGGAGAGATATTAATTGAATCAGTCCTCATGTATGTAATCAAACCTACTGGTCCTTTCCCTAAGTTTTTCCCTTCATAAAGTGATTGAGCCAAATACATTGTTTTTTTAGCAGAAAAATGAAGTATTTGCCAAGAAGATTGTTGCAAAGTACTAGTGGTAAAGGGAGCAGCTGAATGGCGCTGAACTTTTTTCGTTTCTATATCTAAAATTTGGGCACTTTTATTTTCTAAATCTTTTTTAATCTTTGAAACTTCTCCTTTGGATTTAATGCCAGGCTTTGGAAATAATTTATCATTAATTTTGTATAACTCAGCCTCAATGGCTTTTTTTGAAGAAGTATTTTTAACTAGAGAAGCGATAATAGTGTAGTATTTTTCTTCTTTAAAAGCTTCTCTTTCTTTCTCTCTTTCAACGATTAGCCTTAGAGCAGGTGACTGGACTCTTCCAGCAGATAGCCCCCGAAATATTTTCTTCCATAAAAAAGGAGATAATTTATATCCAACAAGCCTATCTAATACTCTTCTTGCTTGCTGAGCATTTACTAAATTTAAATTAATTTCCCGAGGATTTTTAATAGCATCTTCTATTGCTGTCTTAGTTATTTCATGAAAAGCAATTCTTTTAATATTTTCTTTTTGAAGGCTTAAGGCTTCAGTTAGATGAAAGGCGATAGCTTCTCCTTCCCGATCTTCATCAGTAGCGAGAATAATCTTTTTGTTTTCTTGGCTGAGTTTTTTTAATTGATTTACTGTTTTGCGAGCTTTAACAGGGATAATATATTGAGGACTAAAATTATTTTCTAAATCAATCCCTAATTTTGATTTAGGTAAATCACGTATGTGACCATAGCAAGCAACTACTTTAAAATCTTTTCCTAAAAAATTAGAAATTGTTTTTGCTTTTGCTGGTGATTCTACGATAACTAAACTCATAAATTTTTTATTAACCTTAATTCTTCTAGGATGTCTTCAATTTGAGAAACTAATTTTGCTCCTTGTTTTATTAAATTATGAGGGCCAAGAGAATTTTTATTAAAAATAGATCCAGGAATGGCGAATACTTCTCTATTTTGCTCTAAAGCAAATCTTGCTGTAATTAAGGCGCCGCTTTTTTCAGGCGCTTCGATTACGATTGTGGCTAAACAGAGTCCGCTGATTATTCTATTTCGCCAAGGGAAATATTGTTTTAAAGCAGGAGCTTTCAATGAATATTCAGAGACTAAAGCACCATTTTCTACTATTTCCTTAGCTAATTTTATGTTATTAGGAGGAAAAATATTTTGAATACCAGAACCAAGAATAGCAACGGTTTTCCCTTTATTTTTTAAAGCGGTTTCATGAGCAATAGTGTCAACTCCATAAGCTAAGCCGCTAACGATGACAAAATTATATTTGATTAATTCTTGAACAATTTTTTCAGTTACTAATTTACCATAAGGACTTATTTTTCTAGTACCAACAATAGCAATCAATGGTTTGTGATTAGGAATTTCTCCTTTAATATATAGCCCAAAGGGAGCATAATTAATTTCTTTTAATAAAGCAGGGAATTGTTTATCAACGACTTGGATAAAGCTTGTTTTATTTTTTTGTAATTGTCTCCATTCTCGCAAAGGATCAATTCTTTGAGATAAATATAATGTTTTCCAAATTTCTTTAAAAGATTTTTTTGAAGATAATAAAGAAAATAGTTTAAGAAAATTATCAGCAAAAACTATATTAAGAGCATTTAAATAGATTTTGTCTTCTAGGTGGGGCATAAAATTAAATTTTTTAATTCTTTTTTTATATTCTATCCTTTATTTTTTATTTGGCAAGTCTTTTGTTTTGTTGTTTTTTTAAAGATGTTAAGATATAATAAGGTTTAATGATAGATTTTAAAAAGAGATTAATTAGAATTCTAATTATTTCATTTGTTATAATCTTGGTTTTAGGAGGTTTATTTTATTATTTTCGTTCTGATATATTAAAAAAAGTAGAGCAAATAAATATTTATCGGAAAGAATTAGCTTCTCGAGAATCTATGCTGACTAGAATTCGTGAGTTAGAGCAACAACAGGTATTGTCTTTAGCTTACACTGATCAATTAAAATCAGCATTACCTACTGAAACTGAAATGGTGAGATATGAAGAAGTCTTGCAAAATTTAGCTAGCCAAAATAATTTAAACTTGAGTTTTAGGTTTGGTGCTTTAAATTCAGCAAAAGATAATGAGCCTCAAAGTTATAGCTTTAATTTAGTTCTTTCTGGAGAAGAAACATATATCCTAAAATGGTTGGAAGCGTTTCAAAATTTAGATTATATTTCTCGTTTAGAGCAAATTGAATTAAACCAAACTAGAAAAGAAGGTAATAATGTTTTTTATGATGTTAAGGTACTAGGAAGAGTTTATATTCGTTAATGTTAAAAAAATATGTTTAAAAAGTTTGGTTCCAAAAAATTTAAAAAAGATTTTCTTTTTATGGGAGGGAGTATATTGATTATTGTGATTTGTGGTGTTCTAATATTTTTAAGTTTGACTTTTTTAATAAAAAATATTAATTTGGTATTAAAATCTTTGCCAAAAGAAGAATCAACTTTACGTTTTAATATTTCTGAAGCAGAAAGATTATTTCCTCAAGAATAATAAAATTAAGATTGGGCACATAGTTCAGTGGTAGAACGCTATCCTGATAAGATAGAGGTCCTAGGTTCGATCCCTAGTGTGCCCACCATAAACAAGAGGGATTTTTGTTCGGGCCCGTAGCTTAATTGGCAGAGCGCCTGTGTTGCATACAGGAGGTTGTCGGTTCAAATCCGATCGGGTCCACCAGGGATATTAATTTGTGTGTAAATACAAATGAGGCAGGCTAGTAAAATTAAAAACCCGAGGATATATTTCTCGGATTTTTAATTTCCCGGAATCCAAAAACCGGAGACCCTGGTTTTCATTAGGTTAGTAGATTGAAATATTAAAGAAGCTTTCTGATGCCTTACAATATTTGTAAAGTATCAGAAATGATGACAGAAGCAAAACAGAGAATAAATCAAAACCAAGTGGCATTAATTGAAGAATTAATGAGCAAACTTGATTTTACTGGAAAATAAGCATAAGAAATATTAATCTATTTTTTCTTTCATCTAAAGAATTCCGTTTAACCTTTAACAGCATATTAGCCGTAGTTGCTTTT
>CAYRXA010000033.1:0-5722 GCA_964428155.1 uncultured Candidatus Saccharibacteria bacterium | reverse complement strand
TCGAACCCTTGACCTCGGCTTTATGAGTGCCACGCTCTAACCGACTGAGCTACCCTGGCAGAATATTGTTGCGGGGGTCGGAATTGCACCGACGTCTCGAGGTTATGGGCCTCGTGAGATACTACTTCTCCACCCCGCGATTAAAGGTAGTATCTCAGTATAAAAGAAAAACCAATTAAAATCAACCCTCTTAATTAAATGTTTAGTAACTCTTCCCAAAATTTTTTATAGATATCTACTATTTCTTTAGCCTTGTTTTGTTCTAAAGAAAAATCTTTGTCTTCAATAATCTTTTGCCTAACTTGATGAAGCTGATGTAGGATTTCTAGGTTTTGATAATTTCTAAGTTTTAATTCTTCTAAAATTCTAGTAAAGTCATCTTGTTTTTGATCAGCTGCTCCAAAGCCAGAATAACCCATTAAATTCAAAGTTTCTTTAACTATAGCTTCTGCTTTTATCACTGCTAATTTCCACGAAGATTCATAAGGCTCTAATAAAAGTGTATAAACTTTATTCCATTCTTTTCGATTTTTATTTGAAGAAGATATTTCTGGAACAATCCCCCACCAATCTTGCCATTTTTCTTTCCATTTAGACAAAATCTTAAGCTTCTTAAAATAATAGATAACTCCGATTAAAAAAAGAGCACAAAGAATTAAAGAAAGAATCTTTAGATATATAAAAAAAATATATAGCTCAGAAATCATTAAATAATAATTTTTTCTATTAATTTTGCTGCCTGTAATAATTGATAATCTGAAAGATAAGAACCAATAAGTTGCAAACCTACTGGCAAATTATTTTCTGTCCAAGCACAAGGTAAATTAATTGCTGGAACACCAGAAATATTTGCTCCTACAGTAAAAATATCTGAAAGATACATTGCTAAAGGATTATCAGATTTTTCACCAATTTTAAAAGGAAGGGTTGGTGAAGTAGGTGTTAACAAAAAATCAACTTCTTGAAAAACTTTATTGAAATCTTCATTAATTAATTTTCGTACTTGCTGAGCTTTTTTGTAATAAGCATCATAATAACCACTAGATAAAACATGAGTTCCTAGAATTATTCTTCTACGTACTTCAGCTCCAAAACCTTGTCCTCTATTTTTAAAATATAAATCTCTTAAGTTATCTATTTTTAAGTTTTTAATCCCGCCATAACGAATTCCATCAAAACGAGCTAAATTAGCACTTATCTCTGCTGGCATTATTATGTAATAACAAGGCAAAGCATAAGAACTTGTTGGCAAGCTAACCTCTTTAATTTTGGCTCCTTGAGATTCTATTCTTTTAATTGCTTCTTCTATTTTCTTTTTTATTACATCGTCTAATCCTTTTTGAAAATATTCTTTTGGTAAACCAAAAACTAAATCTTCTATCTTAAATTCTTTATCCTTTTTTTTATCTGAATTTGTTGGAAGATTTAAAGAAGTGGAATCCATAGAATCCTGACCAGCAATAATTTTAAAAACTAATTCAGCATCTTCAACAGTTTGAGTTAAAGGACTAATAATATCAAGAGAAGAAGCCATAGCAATAAGACCATAACGAGAAACTGTACCATAACTAGGTTTAAAACCAACAATTCCACAAAAACTGGCTGGTTGTCTAACTGATCCACCAGTATCTGATCCTAGAGCAAAAGGAACCATCTCGCTTTTAACAGCTGCTGCTGAGCCCCCAGAAGAACCACCAGGAACCCTTGTTAAGTCGCATGGATTTTTTGTTGGAAAAAAAGCTGAGTTTTCTGTTGAAGAACCCATAGCGAATTCATCCATATTAGTCTTGCCAATTAAAATTGCCCCTTGGTCCTTTAATGATTTTACAGCTGTTGATTCAAATCCAGATTCATAGTCTTCTAGGATTTTTGAACCAGCCGTAGTTCTTGTACCTAAGGCCAACATATTATCTTTTATTGCAAAAGGAATTCCTTCCAAAAGATTGATATTTTCTCCTTTATTAATTTTTTCATCTATCTGTTCAGCTTGTTTTAAAACCTTTTCTTTTTCAACTAAAGATAAAAAAGCCTTAATCTGATTATCTTTTTCTTCTATAATATTAAAATAATGATTGATTAATTCAACCGCTGTAATTTCTTTATTAACTAATTTTTGATGAAGCTCTTTAATCATAATTATATTATTCAAATATAGGAGGAACTTTAAAATAACCCTCTTCTGTATCTAAAACAGAATTTTTTAATTGATCGTTTTCTTTTTGTTTATGAATCTCGTCTTCTCGATAAACATTTTGCAGCAAAGTTCCTCCAGTCATTGGCTCTACTCCTGTTGTATCTAGCTCTTGAAGCTGTTTTACGTAATCTAAAATTTTCTCAAGATCTGAGGTTATTTTTTCTTTTTCTTGAGAAGATAATTCTATTCTTGCTAATTCTAGTAAATGATTAATTTCTTTTGAATCCATAATAATTTTATTATAGCATTTTTAGAAACTCTTTTTCACTAATTATTTTTACTCCTAAGTTCTTTGCTTTTTCATATTTTGATCCAGGATTTTTTCCAACAATTAAATAATTAGTTTTTGATGAAATTGTTTCTTGACACTTCCCTCCTTGACTTAATATTCTTTTCTTTACTTCTTCACGAGACATAGCATCTAAAGTTCCGGTAATAACAAAAATTAAATTAGTAAATTTTCCTTTTTTCTCTATATTCTTTACTGGCATTAACTGAATCCCTGATTGATAAAGTTTTTCTAAGAATAATATATTACCTTTATCTTTAAACCAATCATATATTGACTTCCCTATCTTAGGTCCTACCATTGGAATCTTTTCAAAATCATCTTTTGTAAAATCATTACTTGCCTTAATTAATTTCTGAATTGTAATATTTTGATTCAAGTTAAATTTTTCTTGAAAATATTTTGCTAAAACCAATGCAGTTTCTTCTCCAATATGAATAATTCCTAAAGCAAATAAAAATTGATTAAATAATATTTTTTTTCTTGATTGAATCGCCGATATAATATTTTGACTAGATTTTTCTCCATATCTTTCTAAGGGAACAATATCTCCTTCTTTTAAATTAAATAAATCAGCCGCATCTTGAATCAATCCTTCATCAAGAAGTCTATCTATTAATTTTGGCCCTATGCCTTTTATATCAAATGCTCCTTTACCAATAAAATGATAAAGATTTTCTTGAGAGCGAGCTGGACAATTTTTGTTTGGGCAACGAACAATAATCCCCCTTTCATCTTCTTCTGTTAAAGTACTACAAATAGGACATTTTTTTGGCATTTGAAAATTTCTTTCTTTTCCAGTACGTAAATTAGGCAAAACCTTTGTTACCTGAGGAATAACATCACCTGCTCGACTTACTATTACTGTATCTCCAACTCTTAATCCTAATCTTTTTATTTCTTCTTTATTATGAAGAGTTGCCCGAGTGATTGTTACTCCGCTTACTTGAATTGGTTTTAAAACAGCTACAGGAGTTAAAATACCTGTTCTTCCTACCTGAATGATAATATTCTTTACTTGAGTAGTCGCTTCTGAAGGAGAAAATTTATAAGCAACTGCTCCACGCGGAGCCTTGCCAACAACCCCCAGTTCTTCAAAGTATTCATTATTATTAACTATTATCACCAACCCGTCAATTTCATAAGGTAAATCTTTTCTTTGCTCCTGAATATTTTTATAAACTGTAAAAACCTCTTTAAGATTATCTACTTTTTTATTCTCTGGATGAGTTTTAAATCCTAATGCTTTCAACATTAAATGCTCCTGCTCATGAGTTTTCTGGCCTAAATCTGTTACTAATTCATAAGCATAAAAATCTAAATTTCTTGTTGCTGTAATTTTTGAATCTAATTGACGAACAGAACCAGCAGCAACATTACGAGGATTAGCATAAGGCAACAACCCTTCTTTTTCTCTCTCTTCATTAATTTTTCTAAATTCTTTTTTCCCTAAAAGAACTTCTCCTCTTACCTCTAAATAAGATGGAAATTCCTTTTCTAAATTCTGAACAATCTCTTTAAGCCCAGCTTTTAATAAACTATCAAATATTTCTTTTTTATCAGGTAGGCTTAAAGGAATTGCCTCTATTGTTTTAAGATTTTGAGTTATATCTTCCCCAATTTTTCCATTGCCTCTAGTAGAACCTATTTCTAAAAATCCATCTTTATATTCCAAAGCTACAGCTAAACCATCAAATTTATGTTCACAATAAAAATCTATTTTTGCTACTGGATGAAGAAGTTTTTTAATCCTTTCATACCAATCATAAACATCTTGTTCTGAAAAAACATCATTTAAAGAAAACATCGGAACACTATGTTCTGTTTTCTTAAATTTTTTTAATGGCTTTCCTTCAACTCTTTGACTAGGAGAATCAGAGGTAATAAGTTCTGGATATTGTTTTTCTAAATCAGAAAGTTCTTTCTTAAGAGAATCTAACGCTTCGTCTGAAACCAAAGACTGATTCAAAACATGATAAGCATAGCGATATTTATTGATTTCTTTTTTTAATTTCTCAATCCGTATTTTTGCTTGTTCTTTAGTCATTAATTTCCAAAATTAACCTCAATCCCTCGGCTCACTCTTCTTGAAAATCCTGTGGTCTTAATTTTTCGAGTTGTATCAAAATTATTTTGATATTTAAAACTAGTACTATTTTCCATTACTGGCTCTTCTTCAGGGCTATCTGGATTTAAGCTATTATAAATCTGCCACTCCATCCCAGCATCTGCTGCATAAAAAGCCTTAACTGATTCTGATGTTTCGATAGACTGACGAAAATCCTTAATAAAAATCGACATCAAAAACAAAGCTGAAGCCATTACACCAGATAAAACCAAAATACTCATTAAGAAAATTTGGCCTGAATATTTTTTAAAGAATAAAGTTTGAATCATAAATTAAAATTAAATTTACTCCATTATTAAAGATCTTGGGGTTATTGAAGTCTGTACATTAAAAGTATATTCTTGCTTATTAACTTCAGTAAAAGCTTCTAAAATAATAATTATTGTTCTTTGACTTTGAGGGCCACTATCTTGAACATAAAAACGAATATAATTAACATTTATTTGAGGATCAAAAAGCGAAAAGAATCTTCCGTCAGCAAGCTTTTCTAAATTATTTTCATTTTCATTAAAACGATATTCCATTGTTTTCCAGCTTCCTTCAGAAAAATAATCAAAAGAAATCTCTGTTTGATTTTCAGAAACTGTAAAATTTTTTCCAACTCTTATAGAACGAGCTATCACCTCTAAATTATTCCTAATATTATTCTCACTGTTTAATAAAGCATAAGCGACTCTTTCTGTTCGTAAAATCGCAATATATATTTGCGAAATAACTATTATTACCATAGCAAATATAAAAACCGAGACCAAAACTTCAATAAGAGTAAAGCCTTTTTCCTTATTTGATCTTAAATTTTTAATTTTAAGCTTTGAAAAAAAATTCATTAACAATTATTATATTTAAATTTTTAGCCAATTAAATAAACGGTCTTCTACTGTTAGCTCAAAATCTATATTCCTTGTCCGCCATTTCATTATAACTTCAACCATAATCTGATCATTAGTAATAGTTAAAATCTTAATTTCTCTATTAAAAACAGTTCTTTCTCCTAAAGAATAGTTATAAATTTTTTGATCAACATTATTATCATATAATAAATTTGGAACTTCTGCTCCTTCTTCAATAGGAACTAAATTAATAGAATATCCTTCTCTAATCTTTGCCTCAA
>CAYRXA010000032.1:0-20387 GCA_964428155.1 uncultured Candidatus Saccharibacteria bacterium | reverse complement strand
TTCTTCGCTTCGGTCAGATATAGAATATATTCCCGGCATATCAACAAAATTTATCTTGGTCTCAGCAAAAATCTTTTCTGCCTGAGTAATCTCTACTGTAGTCCCGGGATAATTAGATACTATTACTCTGGGACCAACCAAAGCATTAAGTAAAGATGACTTTCCTACGTTTGGCTGCCCTATTAAAAGTATTTTAAGACTTTTCATTTTTCTTTAATCACCTTAATTTTATCAGCTACTTCTTTAGCTAAAGCAAACTTTTTATTCCCCACTTCAATAACAATACTGGTCGGCAACCAACTAATTATTTTAACTATTTCTCCGGGAAAAATTCCCATACTAACTATTCGTTCAAATAATTTAATATCTGAAACAATATCAATAACTAAACCTTGTTTTCCCTTAAAAAAAGTTAAAGGAATATCTTTTTTTCTTAAGGTGGATAATTTTTTAATATTATCAATCACTTCCATAGAAACATAATGTTCAAGGACACTGGCTTCTTTCCATGCTCTTTTTTCACTTTTTGTTCTTTTGAAATAATCTTCCAGCACGGTATGTTTTTTAATTATTTTTTCCGATTTTTTCAATCCTTCCTCGGTTAAAGAAATAAACTTTCTCTGATTTATTTTTATCAAACCTTCTTTTTCCAAATCATTAATTGATTTAGATACACAATTTAAAGAAACCGTAATTTCCGGGCCTACGGTCTCGATGGAAATTTCTTTACTTTCCCTTCCTAACATTTCCAAAATATCCTCTTTCACTATTTCTAAAATACTAATTCTTTTTTCTTCTTTCATTTACTTTGTTTATTTCACTAAATTTCTATAATTTTTCCTGCACCGCCTTCAATATAGACATTCGGATAAAGTTGCTTAATTTCCTTTTTATATTGAGTACAGTGAGTGGCACATATTAATTTTAGATCCTTTAAAAATTCCGGCTTGGTCTCATGAAGACCCCCTATAATCCCGTAAATTTTTCCAAATTGAGAAGCAGTTTTTAAAATATTTTCCATTCTTGGATGAGAGCAACCAACTATTAAAACAATGCCTCTGTCTGTTTTAATTCCCATTGATTGTTCAATATTGTCTAATTCTCCTGTTGAGAAAACTTTATTATGAATCTTCTGAGGTTTTTTCAAAACAACTTCGTTCTGTAATCCTAAACTAAAAGGTGTATATACTTTTTTAATTTTAGGATTCATTTTTAATAAATCTCCCAGCCCTCCGGTATGATCATGATGAAGATGAGAAATAAAAACTTCTTCGATAAACAAAGGATCAATCGATAACTTTTTCATATTACCCAATAAGATCCTCCCATTGTCTCCTGTGTCAAATAAAATATTAGGAGTATCTTTCTTTTCGATTAAAGCAGAAAATCCCCAGTCTGATTTTAATTTTTTATCAAAAGAAGTATTGTCATAAATTATAGTAATTTTCATATACTACTTATTTTAGGAATTATTCTTTTTCTAGAACTTTCAGCAACTTTTTTAATTTGAAGAATCTTTTCTTTAGAAAGAGGAACAAAAACTTCTTTCTCAATATTTTGATTCTCCAATCTTTCTATTTTTAACCTAAGATTCATATCGCTATCCATATAAGTAAACATTAAGTTTTCAACTTTATCTTCCCATTCTTTAACCAAGTCACCGTAAGCATTAGTGCTTACGGTAAATAAATATGATCGTTTCTTCCTCTTAATCATTTCTGATAATTTTTTTAATAACTCTTTTCGATGAGTAGGAGAAAAAAGTAATAAATTTAAAGCTGAAGCAAAAATTAAAGTGTCTCCTTTTTCCAAATTTTTTTCTATTTTGTTAATAGACTGATCCCAAATATCCGGTTTCAATAAATTAGCTCTTGCCCTATTCCCTTGAATAATTAAATCTTCAACATCTAAATCAAGCCCGATGAAACCTACCTTCTCAGAATAATCATCAACATCAATATTATAAAGTTCTCCCAAAGACTTTTCTAAAAATTTTGTTTCAGGATATTGTAAGGGAATAAAGATAACATTTCCTTTTTGTTTTAACCATTCATAAGCAATCCCTAAACCTGCTAGGGGCTTACCCGATCCTCCAGGACCGCTAATTAAACTTGACGAAGGATGCTTCAATCCGTTTGGGAAAATTTTATTTAACCATTCTTGTTCAAAGCCCATTTTTATTTAAACCGTTTTAGAAAAAACAATGAATAGAGCTAAAGTTACACCTATTAAAAAAGCAATTCCAGAATGCTCTTTTTCGTGCTCACGAGCTTCAGGCAAAAGATGAGAAGCGGAAATATATAATAGAACTCCGGCCACAAATCCCATCATTAATCCTAAATGATTTTCCCCTAATTTGCTAACAAAAGGGTAGGCTACAAAAGCTCCGATAGGAGTAGTTAACGCTGATATTAAAAAAGCATAGACAATTGCTTTTCTTTCGCTAACATTTCCTTTTAATAAAACTAAATAAACAATAACTCCTTCAGCAAACTCATGGACCACTAATCCAATCCCAGCTAAAATCCCAGTTAAAACACTGGCGCTAAAAGTAATTGCATATATCATTCCATCAACAAAAGAATGAATACCAATCCCTTCAGCTGCGGTAATACCGAAAGCAAGTTCTTTTTGTTTCGTGCAATATTTTATAAGTTTATTAGAAAAAAACATAAACAAAAAGCCAAACAATGCTAGAAAACCAGCATTTTTGTTATTACTAATAGCGTTAGGTAAAGCTAATAATAATGGAGTTGAGACTAAAACACCGGCAGCAAAGCACATAAGATAGGTCTTAATTTTCTCGGCCCATTCCCTATACTTAAAAATAGCCAAAATACCTAAGCTATTAACAACTGCCGCTGCTATAGCAAAAGATGCTACCCAAATAAATGTTTGAGAAAATTCGAACATAAATTATCCTCTGTCTCCGCCCCTACGACCTCTTCCATCTCTTGGGCCAAGACCTAGTCCTCGACCTCCGCCCCTACGGCCTCTTCCATCTCTTGGGCCAAGACCTAGTCCTCGACCTTGAGCAAGACCACGTCCCCGAACATTATTTAACGACTCTTCTTGAACTTGGGAACCATTTTCTTTATCTACTTTCTCTATCGCACCCATTGGACAAACACTTTCTCCTCCACAACTCTCTAATTTATCCTGATCTACAATTTCTGCTTTTCCGCCTTCTCCTTCTTCAGTAGCTCCAGGACAATTCCTTTGGCAAATGCCACAATTTTTTATCCCTAAACATTTTTGTTTATTAATTCTATACATAATAAATTAAATTTTAATTATAAAGATATATTAGAAAATTAAGGTAAATTACCTTTAATAAGATTTATTTGTTCTAAAAAACATTAAGTTATTGGAAGTTTTTTATATACGCTACATAATACCCGTATACTAAAAACTTTTTGACTCGATTTTGACCTTGATACCAATTACATTTATTTGTAATCCAGACAAAATCCCATTTATTTTTGTGAAGTTTATCCTGTTTGTTAATATAAACATCAATAATTTCCTGTAATTTTGATCTCTACCCTCATTTGTTTACCTCTTCTATAAATAGCATTATCGCCAAAAGAACGTATTGCCTCATAGTTAAATAATACTCGCAGGTTTACCGGCATCAATGATAAAACCACTATTTAAAAGATTTATGGTAAAATCACATTTTTAAATTATTGGAAACTGTTCTAAAATCCTTGGATAATCCGCGTTATATAAAATAAACTATCCTTTAGAAAAATATGACTTTTCTTTTATAGAAAACAGAACTTTTTGAGGATTATTTTTCACAAATTATTCGTATTTCCTTTTATCTAATTCGTTAAAATTTTTAGCTGAAAAAACCATCCAAATCATTTTACCTCGCTCTCTCATAATTAACCTTAATTACTTTAAGTTATTCAACTTCAATTTAGCAAGACACAGAAAGCTTATTTACTCTTAGATATTTAGCAACTTCTTAAATGGCTAAGAATTTTTTAGCATTTTTAATTATAAACTTATTAAATCTCACTGTCAAAAGCGACAAAACACCCTATCTAATTTACATTTATCCGCAAACCTGACAGTTTACAGAAAGTATTATCCAAAGCTATTACTTTCTCGCTTCGCTTGTCGTAATCCGGAGACTTGGTTTTTGCAACAAACCCACACAGGAATCAATCTTAATCCCAAAAAGGATTGTAATTTTTTTAATTGTAAAATATTCTTTTCTAATAACTGATCAATAACTTTATAGCTAACCGCAAAGATAATAGTATAAATAAAATTTGAAAGAAACGTCTGCTTAAAAAAAGGCAAGGCCATAAAATAGCATTGGATAAGACCCAAAAATGTCTTCGGATACCAGGGACTAAAAGCCCAGACAGCAAAATTTGTTATTAAGAAAAAGGAAATAGCCGCCAAGAAAGCACTACCACAAAAAGCTGACCAGGTTTTCTTTTTTTTAAAAACCAGGGGAATAAGAGCTGTCAGAAAAAAACTAAGATAAACAAAGAACATCAGCACAGGCTGGTAAAAACCAATGACTAAATCGCTTAAGAATATGGCTAAAAGAGGTAAAAGGAGAGATTTGCCCCGAGATAAATAAAAACCTCCAAATATTGCTAAAGAAGCAAGTGGGCTAAAATTAGGAACATGAGGAACAAGTCTAAAAAAAATAGCCAAGGTTATCATGCTGAGAAAAATAACTAATTCCCCTATTCCTTTTTTACCATTGAGTTTCTTCATATTTCCATTCAATATTGTCTCCAGGAAAAACCTTTTTTTGATCACATCCTATTCCGGGCTGTTCCCGATTAACATAGTACACCCAGTTTTTTCTCTCTTCTAGATTGTTCTCAAGACCATCGATAGCTACAATAAAAATTCCAACATCATACTCTTCATATTTAATATCAATACCGTTCTCCAACAACAACTCAAAAACAGTTATTTCTCCTGATATCTCTTTATTATAATTTGCCTTTTCCCCTTCTCCTTTATCAATTGCCAAAGTAATTATTCCTTGTTTTTCTTTTCCTGATTCTTCTTGAAAAAAAATATCTTTATTGTTTTCCCAGAAAAAAAATAACCCCGAGGAAATCAGAATGATAATAATAAAACTAAGACTAACAAGTTTTTTGTTCATAATAGTTAATAGTCAATTCCCTTCTTTGCTTTTATGCCTTTTTGGTAATAATGTTTTATATTTTTTATTTCCGTCACTAAATCCGCAACTACTTTTAATTCTTCTATACAGTCTCTGCCGGTTAAGACAATATCTTTTCTATCCTGATTATCTTTAAGCAGTTTAAGCAATTCCTCTTTGTCAACAACCCCAAAATTAATAGCCGGACAAATTTCATCAAGCACAATAAGGTCATACGTTTTCCCAAAAATACTCTTTTTAAATAAACTTAATGCTTCTTCCCCCAACTCTCTATCTTTTTCCCCTATTGGTTTTACACCCATTTTTTTAAGAAATGGCTTTTTTTCTAATTCTTCAAGGGGCAAGAAAAACCCTTTTTGGCCAAAAGTTTTAACTTCAATATTCTTAATATCTTTAAAAAAAATATTCTCGCTGGAATCACCGCTTTTTAGAAATTGAATAAAAAGAACTTTTCTTGAAAACCCCAAGCTTCTTAAAGCAATTCCCAAAGCAGCTGTGGTCTTACCTTTGCCATCGCCAGTAAAAAGATAAATCATTTTTTAGGAGTTATTTTTTAATTTCTTTTGACTCACAAACCATTCCTTCACAACCGCTTGGGCCACCTGATGTTTTATCATCTTTTTCGTAAACAAGTATTTGGGAATAATCAATATCCGGAAACTTAGCTGCTAATTCTTCGTAAGTTTTCTTGTCTATTTCTTCATAAGGAGCTAAATCATAAACATGATTATCCCTAGGTAAAAATGTTAAACCTCCTAAAATATCCCAATTTTCATAAAGCCAATGAGCAACCTTGATCCATTCATCATCTCCAACCAAAACAGTTTTAGAAGGATTATGTTCGGTGTAATTCTCTTTAACCATCTTCCAATGTTCTAACTGTTCCAAAGCATTCATATCATTCCTAAAAACAGATCCCTTTGGTGATCTTACGGGAAATTCAATAACATAAGTGCTAGCTGTATCTTCTGTTTGGCCTACCTCGGGATAGTAAGGCACTTTTTGCTCTCTAAGCATATGGAATAGCGGATCGCTGCTAGAGATTCTAATACGTCTTATGTAATAAGGAGCATAACGCGGATGCATACCAGCAGCAGCATCAACTAGTTGAGAAAGGTTGCCCGATGGTTTAACCGAGGTTAAAGCTAAACCCGGATTGATACTAAATCTCTGAGCATAATTTTTATTAACCTCAATAACCTTCTTACGCAATTTTTCTAATGTTTTAGGATTTCTCACGGCCGGACAATCCCACTGGCCTGTAATTGAAACACCCAATAATCTTTCTTCTTCACAATTTTTCTTCCATTCCTTTGAGACGTAAGAGAAGTCTGTAAGAGTAGCCTGATAAGTACCTAAAATAGTAGCCAGTCTGATTTTTTTAAGAAGACTCTTTTCTGTATCTTCAGGCCTAGCTATAACTTCTGTCAAATTACAGTAAGACTTAGATCTCAAAACAACTTCCCCGCAAGGATTAATGCCTGATGTTTGATAATATTTTTTAAATTTGGCCCATCGTCGAGAAGGTAATTGTTTCTCCAATTCTCCTCTGTTAAAGATGCCTCTTTCTCCAGAACCGCTTTTTGCCAAAGAGAGCCACTCTTCCATAAATTCAGTGGCAGTTGGTTTTCTGTTATAAACAGCTGAGTTGTTAGCCATTGAACGTTGGGGATTTGTAATATAGTAATGACCTATCTTAGCTTCTCTCATCTTTTCATCGTCAAGATCAGAAAGAGATATTAAGGCGCTCCTCCTAACTCCTCCCATTTCAACAACCTGCCCTATCTTACAAACAATATCGTGGATATCTATACTATTCAGCCTTTTCCCCTGATTAGCTAAAATTCTTTTCCTAGTAAAATCAAGAAGAGCTCTTAGAGGCCCAGGTCCTGAACTACGACCGCCCATCCTTTTCAGGCGGCTGCCGGCCGGACGGACCAAAGAAAGATCAAACCGAATATCTTTACCGTCATACCATGTTTTTATTCCCTTAGTTAAAGCATCGCCCCAACCCTCTTTACTATCTTTCACAATATGAGTTTCCAGTACTTCTCCCGTTTGATGTTTTATTATCGGCAAGCGCTGAATATTTTGATTTTCCACCGAAAAACCTACGCCAGCTCCACACATAAGGATATACATAATTTCGGCAAAATCTGATAATTTAGCAGGAGCAATGAAGGAACAATTATAAACAGATATATTGGTAGCTCTTGCCGCTGAGCCGGAAGACCAAATAAGTCTCATTGAAGGCATAGCTTGAAAATTTAAGATACCTTCTTTTAATTCTTTGTATTCTTCTTCGGTGAGTTTTTTCCCTAATTTTTCCCTCATAAAAGAGATGTATCTCTCTACTGTTTCAATCCAAGTCTCTCTTCTTTTTTCTTCTTCTATCCATCGAGAATAGGTTCTAAAATATATAAACTCGCTTAGAGAGTTCCTGAAATATTTTCTACTTTCTTTAACCAAATGCTTAACTTTCACAGGGACTTCCTTTTTTTTCTCTCTGATCTCAGCTCTCTCTTGACGATAAAGGATATAAGCCTTAGCTGTTTTAGGAAAATCCATTAAAATTAGGGCCTCTTCTACCATATCCTGTATTTCTTCGATATTAGGAATGTCTTTTGAAGAAAATTTTCTATTTATTTTTTTAACAACTTCATTTGATGTCTTTAGAGAGTCTTTCTTTGGATTTCCTTCTTTAGCAGATTCCATTGCTTTAAAAATAGCTTTGGTAATTTTTTCTTGATTGAATTTAACAACTTGACCATCTCTTTTCTTAACATTATTTACTTTTATTTTGGAAATCATATAATTAAGTAATTTATTTTAGAACCTTTTTGAGAATAAAATTATTTCATTTTACCACCTCAAAAAAACAAGTCAAAAAAACAAAAAAGATAATTCATAAATTCACATGGTTTTTTTGTTTCTTGGGAAACAGGAATTATTACGTAAAGCTATTCCCTTACACAAATAAACTAGAAAGGATGAGGGTTATCATAATTAATAAATACATAACTTAATGTATCACAAGCCCATAACCAATTGCACAAATAAAGTTACCAATAATTTATCAACTGCTTGGATCTAAACTATCTCGCGGCACCCTCTTCTTAAAAGATCGAACATAGCAATTAACAATTATTCAAGGGCATGGAACAGGTAATATTCCAAGAGACAAGAAATCCTCACCTCAAAGTGGTTACTCCTCTACTCCATTTACGTGCTTTATTCTCGTAAATTCGGTGAGTCAGAAAAACGGCAGATTTTAAACATCGATTCACAGATAAAAAATGTTACAGCTATCAGAAAAGGGAAACCTTAATATAATTGAGATTAGACGAGAGGAAAACGGCAACTTCTCAATTTCCTACTTCAGAACCTTACTTCAAATAACAAAAGCTTAATTTTAAACTAAAAAACACCGTTACGGTGTTTCAAACAAACAAGTGTTCTAATATGCTCCGTATCGTGAACAATGTTAGAACTAAAATTCAACAAAATAAAGATATTTTTTATATTCCTGACTTAACAAAGTATCTTTAAAATATTTGAAAAAATTATCTCACTAAATCAAGATGATCAACAATCTTTTTTGAACCACTTCCTTTATCGTTAGAGAAAAAGGAATAGTGGTTTTCATCTAACAATATCTCTTTTATTGTTTTTCTAACAATATCTTTTATTTCTGGAATATATTCTTCAAGGTAAGAATAACTGCCCTTCTTTTTAATTTTACTGTCAGACTTAACGTCTCCTCCGTGCAAAAACAAACTTCTTATCCTATAACCTTCTTTTATTAAATCAAATACTTTTTTTCTTTCTTCCCTTTCGTTTTTTTGGGGATAGTTTAAATATGCTGTCCGAAGACGAATTTTATATGCAATTTCAGTTTTTTCATCATCAGAAAACAAACTCTCTAGGGATATAAAAAAATTAACTAGTGAAGATAGATGTCCTCCATCAAAGCAAGCTTTATCGTAAAAATTTATTGCATTTTTTAATCTATTATATTCACCAAAATCTTGTAATTTTAAACTTTCTAATTTTATAAATAATTTATTAAGTCTTTTAAAGTCCTTCTCTATTATTTTAGTGATAGATTTTCTGGAATAACTCTTGTTTGAATTCAGCGAAGGTTCATAAAGTGATTTATTATAACAATCTGCGTGAAAAACATATTCGCAATCGGCTTTTTTCAAAAATCGGATAGCTCTTGCAACATTCTCTACTCTATCAGAAAGCTCATTATTTGTTTCAATGGATAATTCTTTTGGCAACTCATAAATTAAAAAAATTCCTTCCGGAAGATTTTTTTCTTTTTTAATTTCTTTTATAATTTTCTCGTAATCACTATTATCTTCATTAACAAATGAAATATTGTCAAAAATTTCAATTTTTGAATTACCCTCAAATTCAATATAAATACTAGAAATAAATCCTATAGATGAATCTACTTTATCCCCTTTACATTTTTCTTTATAATTCATATCTTCAAACTACTTTTTACTCATAAAGATTTTTTTGAAAACCTAAAAACAGTAAGCTAATATCTTGAATAATCCGAGAAATAGTCTATATCCAAACCTATTTGATGAAAATTTAGCTTAACTTTTACTTTTATCTGATAACTCTTTATTGCTATCAATAGCATTATTAATAGTATTTGATAGCTCTTGGGCATCATAATTCCGCCTATAACCTATCCTAAGCAAGGTTAACCCGGCATCCTTAAACGCTTTCTCAACAAAATTATCCCTCTCTCTTCTCTTTCTATAACTATGAGAATTATCATCTAACTCTATTACCAATAATGGTTTTAGATTTTCTTTTTCTACAAGAACAAAATCAACAGATTTTCTGTCTATTTTATTTCGGTATTTATAATATTCTGCTTTTTTTGTTTTAACAAAAAGCAAATCAGATAAATTAGCTTGAGGAAAAATATAATATTTATTCTCTATCGCTTTTTCTAAAATTCTAAAAAAATCTAATTCTGCTTTAGTTAGAAAATAATCTTTTTTTACATATGGCAGCTTTTTTTCTACCCCACCCTTATCCCCAGATAAAGCAGCTACAACAATAATAAAAATTATAATAATTATTATAAAAAAGTCCATAAATTTATTTATTTTTATTTTATATTATCTTCTACAATTTTAACTTCTTCTTTAGTTAAACCGTAAAGCTTATAAACAAGTTGGTCGATTTGGTTTTCGTATTCACGGACCTTAGCTTGCTTTGTGGGGTTATTCTTATAATCTTCATCTCTTGTTATGGTAATAATTTTAACTATAAGATCAGTAAATATGTCTTGGCTACCCCTATCTATTTCTCTAATGGGTAAATAATTCAATATGCTTTGTGTTACAGCAATATTGGTAGCAATATGTTTAATATAAAAATTTAATAATTTTGAATTCAATAGACATAATAAATATTCTAAAGTAAACTCTTTATTGCTTTGAATTATCATATTGTCTTGCAGAAGATAGTAACCATCTTTATCTAATGTTGCAATAATCTGACCACCGCTTATCATCCTTACTATAATTTTTTTATTCTCAAAATACTTAGCTTCTTTTGGCGCTGCAGCTTGTTTTATTTTCATTAATTCGGGTTTATACCAAACATATTCTCCTTTCCATTCTAAATAATATCTTTTAAAATTTCTCCCTCTTATTAATTTTTTACAATCCTGGTTTTCTTTATTATTTTTTAAAAATTTCCTATCATCTCCCGTTCTCAAACCTCCCACAACATTATATTCTCTGCTTAATATTATTGATGATTTTCTAATTTTATTAATTATCGACTCTATAATTGGTGAATCAAAAATTAAAAAAGAATAGTCAGGATTTTCTAGAAAATTATCTTGTTTTAAATTAGCAATAAAATAAAATTCATTTTCTTTAAATTTTTCTACCTTAATTAAAGATTTTTTATCAATTTTATTTTGTAAAATAATAACAAACGGTTTTACTTCTGCTGCCTCAAACACTCTATAATCACTGTCAAAAAAAACCATATTTCTAATAACAGAATTATCTAATATAAATTTCCTTAATGATCTATAGCTTGACAAATTCCTCCACGTTTCTGAAACTATAAAAGTCAAAATGCCATGCTTATTAAATATTCTTATTCCTTTTTGAATAAAAAATGAGAAAGAGTCAGAATGATTTGTGTCGGTTAAATACTGGTTCCAATAAAAATATCTTTCTTTTTTATTAATGTTTCTCGATTGAACATATGGCGGATTTCCAATTACCAAATCAAACCCCTTTTTTTCATGAAAGACTTCTGAAAAATAAATTTCGAAATCAAAATCTTTATGCCCATTGGTAATTTTATTAATCAACTCATCTATTTGATTTTTATATTCTTGTTTTTTGCTAATGTTTGTTTCATTAAAATAAAGAGGTTTCAGTTTTTCCAGTTGATTAAACAATTTTTGATTGAAAAGATTTTTCTCAACCCTTAAAAGAGAATTACCACAAACAATCTTATAATCTAGGTTTGGTAAGGGTTTAATTTGCTTTATGTCTTCTTCTTCAATAGCCAAGGATAACCATAAACGAAGCTTGGCAATCTCTACTGCCCCGAGATCAATATCTACCCCATATAAACAATTTTGAACTGCGTGACGTTTAAAACTATACATTGTTCTTTCTTTCTTATTTTTAATATAAGAAGTAAGAACATTACGAATTCGAATAATTTCATTCATCATCCCAACTGGAAATGCCCCAGAACCAACCGCAGGATCACAAATGCGAATATTCTTTAATTTTTCATCTATAAGCCCAGCATGTTTGCGAATATTTTCCGGAATTTTATAAGAATATGTAGCTGTTTCTTTGCCATTATTAGCTACTCTTGTATCGTGCTCTACGAATAATTCACCCAGTTTAATTAAAGTTTCAATTTCTTTTTTATCTATTTTCTTTTCTTTAAGCTCTGTTGCCAAATAATTAATTAAGCTTTCTTGACACATGTAATGAACAATTTCACGAGGGGTGTAATAAGTTCCCTTTGATTTACGATCTTTTACCTCTAAAAGATTTTCAAAAACTTTTCCTAACATTTCCGGATCAACTGCCACCTCTTTTTCAAGGGGTTCATCTTCTTTTACAGTAAAATTATAGCGATCAAAAATATCTAAAATTCCCGTTCCTTCATCTTCTTCCTTTGTTTTGTTTCTATTTGAAAAAAGGTCATTAGATAAGAGTATGTCTTTGTTGACCCAATCATAATTATTTAAAGGATCAAAAAGACCTCCGTTTAAAAAAGGAATCCGACAATCAAATCTACTATAATAATCATCATCATGAGAATGATCCTGACGAAGAGCTTCATAAAAAAGAGGTTCTAAAATATCATTATAAAAATTTTTGTAATCACTATGTTTTTTGTCAAAAAGTTCTCTTAAAAAATTTTTTGAACCAGTTCCCCATTTTTCTCTACGCCTAACTCCAAACCATCCTTTTTTTTGTAAGAAATATAAAAATACAATTTGTCCTAAAAGCTTTTTGGAAAAATCAACAGAATTGATGTTCTTTTCATTAAAGTCTTTTTTAACAATAGAGTTTTTGCTAATAATTTCATCTAAGCTTTCTTTAACTTGAAGAAAAAGTTCATGATATTTTTTAAAAAATTCTTTAGTAACCTTCTCAATCTTAAATGCATCTTCTAGGTCCTGAAGAGTAGGATTATTTACATCGTCTTCTAAGATCTGAGACAGTCTGCTTTGGGCAGTGTGACTACTTTCATGCATGCCGACTAAAAAAGAATAGCGCTTAGCTGGAGTCAATTCTTCTTTGGCCCTTATTCTACTTGCCTGAGTCTTGAATAACTTATACTCCATTTTGACTAGAGAGAATCGCCAATCTTGATTATTGGGAGAAACAAAAGCTACTAAAGCTGCATCCTTATGTTTGTCCCTTTTACTACCCTTTAAATACCAGGCAATAAAATTTCTTTGCATTGTCCTAGCATAATCAAGTGAAGATTCTTTTTTAAGATGAACTACTAAAACATCAATTTGTTTATCATCTTCGTCCTGATATTTGCCTATTCTTTCAAGGGTTTTAATGCGCGAATCAAAATTGCCCCGATAAATAAAAGGGGCTTCTTCGATATGATTAAGGAGATTTTTAATAAATATTGTAAAAGACTCTTTATCAAAAGATTCTTGGAAGGTCTTTTTTATTAACTTTCTAGCTGCTTCTTTGTCCATAAAAATTATTATTTATCAATAAAGTATTCAGAAAGAATAACTTCTCGAGGCCCAAAGGTTTTAGCTAGTCCGTGAGTAATAGATTCTTGTAAAAATTCTGTTGGAATATTCTTTTTTAAAATAGCCAAAATTTTTCTAGGATTTATTTCTTTTTTTAATTCTTCGTCCATCTCTTTAAGAAGATTTTTGGTTGTTTGTTTGGGCAAGCCTCCCTCTTCTAATTCTTTTATAACTTGGCCGACGTATGATTCTTCTTCTTCCGTAAACCCTTTAAACTTACCTATTTCGTTTGTTTTAAGAATGCGTAATATTTGAGTGGCACTATCACGCCCACCTCTTAATTTTACTTCGGGAATTTCCTCTATTGTGGCTAAATCAAATGCTTTTTTGTTTTTATCTAAAAGACCGTAAAAACCTTTCGGTAAAATTTCTTTCTTCGTTTCTTTTTTTGCTTCTAATAGTTTTGCCGCAGAAAGAAAATCAAGTTCACCCACTTTTGTTTTATTGGAAATAAAGAATTTTTGAATTTTCCCTTTCCTAAAATAACTTAATAGTGAATATTCTTCTTCCTTTAATTTTTTAGATGTTCGTGCTTTTTTAGGCAATCTTTTTATTTTATCGAATAAGTCTATATCTTTATCTCGGATGTCTTTTATTATATTTAAGTATTTCAATTCACTTTCTTCAGATTCATCTTCACCAGTAATTGTCTTTTTAGAAATTAACCGATTGAATAATTCATGAGACCCAATTGGCTCACCTTCAGTTAAAATTTGAGCATCTTCACCAAGTAATGTCATAAAGGCATGAATTTTTGCTTCAGCTGCTTCTTTAAGTTTTATGAGAGTATTTGATTGTTGGGTTGGGAAAAAGTTAAAACTATAAATCTTATCGAATTTTGTATCAACACGATTAATACGACCCACTCTCTGCATCAAACGAGTAGGATTCCAGGGGATATCATAATTAATTACTACATTAGATCTATGTAAATTAACACCTTCCGACAAAACCTCTGTAGCAATTAAAATTCTATAATCATTTTTTGGAAATTTAGCCTTAGCATCAAAGTTTTCTATTGCTTTTTCACGAGTTGCAACACTTGATCCTCCGGTTAAGGATAATACTTGATCCGGGTAAATATTATTTAAATTCTTAAAAAGATAATCTACCGTTTCCTTGGATTCAGTAAAAATGATTAATTTTTGATTTTTTAAGATACTTTTTGAAGCCAATCTTTCTTTAAAAGCAATAAGCTTGGGGTCTCTCCTAATGTCTTTCCATAAACTCTGAATTTGTCTGAGAACTTCTAGGTCGTTTTCTAGGTCTATCTTAAATTCTTTTCTAAAGTCCTTAGAAGAATATCTTTGTGCTTTATCTTTGTCGATAAATCGCTGTATTGCTTCTTCGTTGTCATTTTCAAGCAACTCAAAAATCTTATTGCTATATTTTTTACTTACATAAACATTTCCCCTATTAAATTCTTTTAAAAATTGCTCATAAGTATGAATAAATCTTGCTACCGTATTCCCAAAAGCATAAAAACTGCTTTCTAATCTTTTAACTAGAAGGATCTTCATAAACTTACCCATATTTCTTTGTGATAATATTTCTGGTTGAGTTAGCTCTCCCTTATAATAGAGCATGGGAGTATAGCGAGCATATCTAAATTTACTAGCCACTAACTCAATAGTTTGATTAAAAATATTATCTTCCTCTTTATTAAGTTCATAAAAAATAGCTTCGGGATCACTAACTTCAGGGAATTTTAATTTTTGCTCTTTCAGATCTTTTGCAAAATAGCGAACAATCTCAGAACGTGTTCTTCTTACCATAAGATATTTAAGAACTTTATCTCTAATTTCATTAGCATTCTCTTTTACAACTTCCATGTATTTTTTGTAATCACGTTGTCGATCAAGTTTTTGAAGCTTCTTTTCTAGTCCAGAAAAAAACCTTTCCAAGTCTGGAAGATTCGGGATAGTGCTTTTACGAGCTTTTTGGAAAAGCTTTATCTGACTTAAAATATCTTTTGGCCTATTATTATAGGGAGTTGCACTAACCAAAATCACTCTTTTGTTGCGACAAATTCGAGCAAGTTTTTCGTAAGAAATAGTCGTCTCTGTTCTAAAGCGATGAGCCTCGTCAATAATAACATTACTGTATTTATCAGTTCCTCTTTTAATAAGGTGATCTAGCTTGCCTATTGATTCAAAATGAGTTTGCCTAACTTGAAAGTCTTCGAAAACGTTTGGCCAAGATCCAGGGTTGTTTTTTTCTAAAAGCACCGGCGGAGCAATAACTAAGGTTCTTCCCTCTAGCTGATTGATAAGCATAGCAGAGACATATGTCTTGCCTAGTCCAACTACATCAGAAATAAAAACACCACCATATTCATCAAGTATCTTCTTTGCATTTAAAACTGCTTGTTCTTGATATTCTAATTTTTTAAAACCTGAAGGAATATACTTATAAAAAATCTCTTCTGTTTGGCCTAAGTCGTCTTTAAAATATTCATATAAAAACTTCAAATAAAGCTGATAAGGCGTAATTGAATCATTAAGCCAAGTTTTTGTCTGA
The DNA here is from genome assembly GCA_964428155.1 of uncultured Candidatus Saccharibacteria bacterium. Taxonomy (GTDB): domain Bacteria; phylum Patescibacteriota; class Minisyncoccia; order UBA6257; family UBA6257; genus JAQTTC01. The sequence continues at coordinate 4,401 of CAYRXA010000032.1, read as the reverse complement.
ATCGATTCTATGTATTTGTCTTTAACGTCAACTGCATCTTTCCAAAGTTCATTAAATTTATTCTGGGCAAAATTATAATCAGTCCTTGTTTTTAATTCAACATTGAACTCTAAGTTTTCTCTAAGTCCGGATTGAGTAAAATTGCTTGATCCAGTAATAACTCTTCCGATATCCTGATCTCCTTTTTTAAAAGTCATTATATAAAGCTTGGCATGAATATTTTCAGTGGGATATGCTTTAATTTCAAGTTTTCCATTTTTAAGCCATTCTATAAACTTTAAAACCCCTTCTTCAATGTTGGAGTTATCTTCTGATAACTCCATTTCCTCAGCAACAGAACGCTCAAATTCTTGCTTTACTTCAGCATGAGAAAACTGAATTTTTGACTGTTCTCCTGTTTCTTTTTTTTGAACAAGCCTTACTACTTCCTTATTAGTGCTAATGCCAATCAAAATTCTAATTTTCTCAGTATTTTCTAAAGATTTATAAAGTTCATGAAATCCACTAGTAAAAAAATAGCCAACAAGAACATCAAAAAAACGAGTATCTTTAATAAGAACCTTAAACCTATCAAGTAGACGTTTATTCTCCTCGTTAGTTATAAATGTTAGATCTGAATTCATGTTTATTCTTTTATGCATTCTTATAGATTATCACTTTTTTAGCTTAAAAACAAATAAAAAATCTCGAGAATTACTTCATTTTTATTCTTATTTTTGGCTTTTTATTCTTCTCCATCTTAATTTTAGGACCTGATCCCCTTACCAAAAGCACCTAGAACAATGAAATGGAAAAAGGTAAAAAAGAAATAGAGGTATCATAAATTATTGCTTTACTTAATAATCAATTTTTAGTAAAATAAAAATATGAAAAAAAATAAAAAGATTAAACTTAACAGTAAGGAAATAAATTATCTTGAAGGATTATTAGAAGCTCAGAGATGTAAAATCGAGATACTTGATAAAAAACACCAGAAAAGCAAAACATTGCGAGAAGACCTAAAAACTGCCGATAGGATAGAAAGAAAGTTAGCCTTTGAATAATATGTTTTTGGGATTTGATTCAAGTGAAGAGTATGCCCAAAAGATATTTGGAGCTGTTTCCATGCCACGGCAAGAGATATCAGAGTTAGAAAAAGAATGGACAAAATTAAGAATACAACACAAACTTTTTGGGGAAATAAAGTGGAGCAATATTGATAAAAATTATAAAAAATATTTTGATTTTTTAAGCTTATTTTTCAAGGGAAAAAAGATAAATTTTCATTCTATTTGTTTCAGAGACAATAATCAAAAATATCGATCTGCTTATATGTTGATCAGGGAAATAAGTTGGAAGATGAAAAAATCTGGGGTAACTAAGCCCCTTTTTGTTTTATTTGATAATGATGGAAATATAGGCAAAAAAGAAACTACCATAATAAAAAATTATTTAGATAAAGACAAGCGTTTTAGTCTAAATATTGATTTCTGCAATCAAGGGGCATCGCACATTTTATCATTATTACAAATAACTGACTTGCTTACGGGAGCTACCGCCTCAAGGATAAATAAAATAAAGGTAAACGCAAAACAATTAGCAATAATAAATTTTATAGAAACCAAAAGCAATACTCCCTTGGGTTGGTCAAGCGAAAGATTTCCAGACTTATATGAATTTAAGATACACCACTTTAAGCCAGATTCATCTAAGGCTAATTTTTAATTAAATTATAAAAATTTAATGAATTTAACGCCAAAGGAAAAATTTAATCAGAATGTTTGGTGGGTTTTGCAAGAGATTAAGAAAGAAAATAAGGTTACGCTTAAAAATAAAAATATTTATTTTGAATACCAAGTTCCCAATGATTTAATTCCATCTCCGGAAGACCAAAGACGAGTTCTAAAATTATTAGAAAACAAGAAAGCAATTAAAGTTGTCGAATTTAAATACCCCAAAGTATTTGCTATGTCCTTTGTCGCCGAACAATTTGATGTAAAACCATTAGGTTGTTTTTTAAAAATCTTACAACCAAAATTTAATAAAATTTATAAAAAATACGAAAAATTTAAAAAGGAAAATTTAGCAACCAAGAAAAATAATAATATCGACAAGCAAGAATATGAAACAAATTATAAAATATTCTTTGACAGAGATAAAGGTATTTTATCTATTTGTAATAAAATTGTTAAAATTCAAAAATTTAGTAATCAATATCACTTGTTAAGAATTATATTTGAAGACAAATTAAAAGATTGGCAATTTTCAGAAATATCAGAATTGGTCGACATGGCAAAAGACTTTGACTGGAAACATTTCTATAATTCTGCCTATGAGATAAAAAAGAAAATAGCCATAGAGACAGGAATAAAAGACTTCTTTATAACTACTACGCAATCAATAAAAATAAACGAAAAATATTTAAAAAAATCTTAAGATAATCTTATATAATCTTAAGACAATCATTTGATAACCTGAAAAAAATCAGGTTATTTTTTATGTTTGAAAAATGGAAAAAGAAAACAAGAAACAAATAGACTTTGAATCTAAGCAAAATACTATTAGGTTTTTTATTTCAAAAAAAATCACAAAGTCGCAAAAAAATAAGAATTAATATTAACCAAAGTATATGACCAAAAAAATTGCAAAGGATCAGTCAGGGAAATATCAATATATTCTTTTAAATAACCAAAAAATTATTTTTACGTCTTTGATTTGAGATGTTCGGCCACATTAATAAGCATAAATTTCAATCTTGTCTTGTTAAACAAAATCAATCTACAAAAAGTCCAGTTTGTCTTTTGCCGAGAAATCGGCATTAAAAAACCTTGCCGATTGCTGGACAGAACCGCTTAAAAATCAAAACAAGGTCATTCTTTGAGAATATGAAAATATTGAAGAATCAAATTTACTCAGAATAAAGACATGTTATCAGATGAGCAAATAAAAAAATTTCAAAATATTTATAGAAAGCGTTTTGGAAAAGAAATAGATCGAAAAGAAGCATACGAAAAAGGAGTAAAATTACTCCGGCTTATTGAGCTAATCTATCATCCGATAACAAAAGAAGAATACAGGGAATTGCAAAGAAGCAATCAAAAAGTCAATAAAAAAACAAAATAAATATGAAAAACTTTACAGAAGAAAAAATATCAAAAAATCTACAAAAATGTCCAAGCTTTAATACTTGTTCTCAAAATCTTTGCCCATTGGATTTAGAACTTCGCTTAAGAACAGGCTCTTCCTCTAATAAGTGTAAGTGGATGAGAGAATCCCAAAAGAAAAAAATCCACGAACATTGGAGAGACGAATTTTTACAAAAGTTTTGAGCTATGATATAATTTATCAAACTATAATTTAAAAGATATATGAAAAAAATAACCTATATTTTAGTTACCATAATTGCAATTAGCCTTGTTTCTTTTTATTTAATTTACAGTACCGGATCTCTAAAAGGGGATTTTATGTCTGATTATAATGTCAATCCAGATGAAATTCATTCAGCCAAGGATTTTTCGTTAGCCAGTTTTCTCACACTTGTAGATAAGAAAGAAAATCTTTTTATTTCTCCCTATAGTATCCACACTGCTCTTTCCATAGCTTATACAGGGGCAGACGGAGAGACCAAAAACGAAATGGCTAATGTTCTTGGAATCTCTGGACTAGAATTGTCAGATTATAAGAAAGATTCTCTGGAGTTAAAAAAATACTTGGAAAGCGCAACCAAAGAAACAGAAGTTTCCATAGCCAATGCTCTATTTTTGAAAGATAATTATCCTTTCCTAGAAAGCTTTAAAAAGGATGCCGAAGAATATTTTGAGGCAAAGATTGACCATCTTCCCGAAACAGGAAAACCAATAAACGAATGGGTTAAAGAAAATACCAATAATAAAATAAAAGATATCATTGATTCCGGACCAATAGACGAGATGACGGTTTCTATCCTTTTAAATGCGATCCATTTTAAGGCACCTTGGGCAAATGAATTTGAAAAAAGTAAAACTAGTAAACGGGTCTTTTATGGCGATAGGGAGATAAATGTTGATATGATGGAAAGAGAAGACTATTATAAACATTTGATAAGAGAAGACCTAAAAGCAGTAACTATCAATTATGAAAGTGAGTTTGGTAGTAAGGGTAGGTATAGCTTTCATGCATTTATGCCCGAAAAAGGTCTGGCAGAGTTCTATCAGAATCTTAACATAGAAACGTTTAACCAGCTCAAGGAAGAGATGGAAAATGATGAAATAATATTACGAGTTCCAAAATTTAAAATGGAAAGTGATTTGTCTTTTGTAGATACATTAAAAAAGATGGGGATGGAGAAAGCTTTTGACATGAGAGAAGCAAATTTTGCAAATATGGTAGACATAGAAAAGGAAGAAAATGTTTTTATTAGTGAGGTTATTCATAAAACCTTTG
>CAYRXA010000031.1:0-5531 GCA_964428155.1 uncultured Candidatus Saccharibacteria bacterium | reverse complement strand
GAATAATTTTTGAGTAAAATATACATAGAAATGTAATTAGCAATCAAAGTCGAAGATTGCCAACTTGTTAAATCTAAAAAATAAAAATGAATATTAAACCATTATCAGATCATATTTTTGTTGAAGCTTTTAGTGAAGAAAAAACTACTAAAGGTGGAATTTTTATTCCTGAGGCAGCTGATGAAAAACCAGTGATGGGAAAAATTATTGCTGTTGGCCCAGGAAAAACTAATGATGAGGGAAAATTAATTCCTTTAAATGTAAAAGTCGGTGATAAGATTTTATTTACTAAATATACTCCCAATGATATTAAGATAGATGATAAGGAGTATTTAGTTATTCGCGAAGACGATGTCTTGGCGATTATTGAATAAATATATAACTTTAAATTTAAATTAAGATTATGGCAAAAAATATTACTTTTGATGATAAAGCTCGGCAATCCCTTAAAAGAGGGGTTGATAAATTAGCTCAAGCAGTCAGAATTACCTTAGGCCCTCGTGGCTCTAATGTGATTTTAGATAAAGGTTTTGGCTCTCCAGTTATTACTAATGATGGAGTAACCATTGCGAAAGAAATAGAATTAGAAGATAAAAATGAAAATTTGGGAGCTGAAGTTTTAAAACAAGCAGCAGAGAAAACTAATGATATTGCTGGAGACGGAACAACAACAGCTATTGTTTTAGCTTGGTCAATGATTAGCGCTGGTTTGAAAAATGTAACAGCTGGAGCTAATCCTCTTAGTCTTAAAAGAGGAATTGATAAAGCTGTTAAGGTGGTAGTTAAAGAATTAAAAAGCATTGCCCAGAAAGTAGAGACTCATGATGAGATAGCTAATGTAGGGACTATTTCTGCTGATGATAAAGAGATAGGAAAATTAATTGCTGATATTTTTGATGAAGTTGGTAAGGATGGAGTAATTACTGTAGAAGAATCTAAAACCCTTGGCTTGACTAAAGAAGTAGTTAAAGGATTGCAATTTGATAAAGGGTATATTTCTTCATACATGGTTACCGATTCTGAAAAAATGGAAGCTGTTTTAGAAAATCCTTCTATTATTATCACAGATCAAAAGATAACTAATATTCATGAAGTTCTACCTCTTTTAGATAAAATTGTTCAAAGCGGTACAAAAGATCTTTTAATTATTGCTGAAGATGTTAGTGGAGAAGCATTGGCAACTTTAGTTATTAATAAACTTCGTGGTACTTTTAATGTCGTCACTGTTAAAGCTCCTGGTTTTGGTGACAGGAAAAAAGAAATGATGGATGATATTGCTACTGTTACAGGAGGCAAGATAATTTCTGAAGAAATTGGAATGAAGCTTGATAAAGCTGAATTAGATGATTTAGGCAGTGCTAGAAGAGTAGTTATTACAAAAGATAATACTACTATTGTTGAGGGCAATGGAGATGCAGAAGCAATTCAAAATAGAGTTAAACAAATTAAAAAAGAATTGGAAATAAATGATTCTGAGTTTGAAAAAGAGAAATTAGCAGAAAGATTAGCTAAATTATCTGGCGGAGTAGCAGTTATTAAAGTTGGAGCAGCAACTGAAGTAGAACAAAAAGAAAAACAACATCGAGTAGAAGATGCGGTTAGGGCAACCAAAGCTGCATTAGAAGAAGGTGTTGTTTCAGGTGGAGGGATTGCTTTACTTAGAATCTCAAATATATTAAAATCACAAGAGATTGCTGTTGATGATGCTGATGAAAAAGTAGGTTTTGATATTGTTTGTCGTTCTTTAGAAGAGCCTTTACGCCAAATATCTGAAAATGCTGGACGTAATGGTGAAGTTGTTCTTGAAGAAGCAAAAAAGCATGAAAACAATGAAGGTTTTGATGCTAAAAAAGGAGAATTTGTTGATATGTTTAAGTCAGGAATTGTTGATCCAGCAAAAGTTACTCGAAGTGCTTTAGAAAATGCTGCTTCAGTAGCTGGAATGTTCTTAACAACTAAAGTTGTAGTTACTGATATTCCAGAAAGTAAAGATTCATCAGGAGGCATGACTGGTGCCCCAGGAATGTCTGGGATGCCAGGAATGGGAATGCCAGGATACTAAAAAAATAAAATAAATAAAAATATATGAGCATTTATTGGTATCTTTTAGCAATAATAGTCATTTTGGCTATTTTTGCTTACAATTCATTAATTAGAAAAAGTATTAGGGTAAAAGAAGCTTGGGCTGATATCGATGTTCAATTAAAAAGACGTTATGATCTAGTGCCTAATTTAGTAGAATCAGTAAAAGGTTATATGACTCATGAAAAAGATGTCTTTCAAAAAGTAACAGAAGCAAGGGCAAGGGCAATGCAAGCTACTGGAGGAGAAGAGAAAATGAAGGCAGAAAATCAATTTAGTCAAACATTAAAAACTCTTTTTGCTGTGGCTGAAAATTATCCTGATTTAAAAGCAAATCAAAGTTTTATTGAATTACAAAAAGAATTAGTTGATACTGAAGATAAAATTCAAGCTGCTCGCCGCTTCTATAATTCTAATGTTCGGGATTTCAATATTGCTATTAAAGTTTTTCCTAGAAATATCTTAGCTAATATTTTTGGTTTTAAGCCAGAGCCATTATTTGAAATTACCGAAGCTGTAGAACGAGAAGCAGTTAAGGTTGAATTTTAATGACTCTTTATTCACAAGCTGAATCTAATATTCGTAAAACGTGGTTTTTAATCACGGTATTTTTAGTTTTAGTAATTTTAGTTGGTTGGGTTTTGAGCTATATCTTTGAATCGCCGATAATATTATATCTAGCAGTTATTATTAGTGTGGCAATGAGTTTTTCTAGTTATTGGCATTCTGATAAGATCATTCTTTCAATGACTAAATCTAAGCCAATAGAAAAACAAGATCACCCAGAGCTTTATAGGGTTGTAGAAAATCTTTCAATTACTGCTGGATTACCAATGCCTAAGGTTTATATCATTGATGATCCTTCTCCCAATGCTTTTGCTACTGGCAGAGATCCAAAACATGGGGTAGTTTGTGTTACTAAAGGATTATTAGATAAATTAGAGAAAACTGAATTAGAAGGAGTTATTGCTCATGAATTATCTCATATTGGTAATCGTGATATTCTTTTAGGCTCAGTAATTGTAGTTTTAGTTGGTTTAATTGCTTTACTTTCAGATATAGCAATCAGATCACTCTTTTTTAGTAGAGGAAGAAGAGATGACAAAGGTAATTTAGGCATGATCATGCTTTTAATTGGTGTTATTGCTGCTATTTTAGCTCCTTTAGCAGCTTCTTTACTTAGATTAGCAATTTCAAGAAAAAGAGAGTTTTTAGCTGATGCTTCAGGAGCTCTTTTAACTCGTTATCCTGAAGGGCTTGCTCGAGCTTTAGAAAAAATTTCCCAAGACCCTATTCCTTTAAAAACTGCTTCTAGTGCTACTAATCATCTTTTTATTGCCAGTCCTTTAAGAGGAAAGAAGGTGAGTAAGCTTTGGATGACTCATCCACCAATAGAAGAAAGAATTAGGGCTTTAAGACAAATGGATGTATAAATGACAATTGCAAAAAAATTTGTTAGAATATTAAAAGGTCGATAAATTAATTTTAAAAAATATATATTATGGAAGACGAAATTCAAAAAGAGCCTATAGAACAAAAAGAAGAAGGCTCAGTCAAAAATGATGATAATAAATTATTTGCTATCTTAAGCTATATCGGAATTTTGTGTTTAATTCCTCTTTTAATGAAAAAAGACGATTCTTTTGTTTTCTTTCATGCTAAACAAGGATTAATTCTTTTTATTGCTGAAGTGATAACTAGCTTTATTGCTATGGTTCCTGTTTTAGGTTGGGTTATTGCTCCAATTCTTTGGATCTTTTTATTGATTTTATCTATCATTGGCATTATTAATGTTTTAGCAGGAAAAACAAAAGAGATTCCTGTTTTAGGAAAATATGCTTCTGAAATTAAGATCTAAAAAAGGTCGAATTACTTATTAATTTTTTATTTAAAATATATTAATAAGTAAATAATTTAAATAAATAACATATATGACCAAAGTTAAAAAAACAGGATATGCAATTGGCTTGGCTGTTTTGGGGTTTATTATTTATCTAACTATTCACCAAACAATTGGCTTAGCTCTTTTGATTATTGGTTTAGTTTCCTTGGTTTTGTTTAATATTATGTCTGGCAAGAAAAAAGAACAAAATGAAGTTCATAATTTTGAACAAGAAAGACCTGTTTCTGAAGGAGAGATAGCAGAAAGTACTGATGAAGAAAGCATTGATGATGAAGAATAAAAAAAATTAAGATTCCTGTATTAATTATTAATACAGGAGTTTGGAGAGGTCGCATAGTGGTCTAGTGCGGTTGCTTGGAAAGCAGCTATACCAGCAATGGTATCGAGGGTTCGAATCCCTCCCTCTCCGCCAATTTTCACTTTTTGTGAAATCGTAAGAAGTTGCCTCGGCGCAAAGCGCCTCGGCATGGTATTTTTACGCACTTTTGAAGGCATTTTTGAAATCCAAAAACAGCGTGCGGTCGGCAATGCGGAAGTTCGAACCAATCTTTTTAAGAAAATCCCGAATCCCTTCGGGATTTTCTTGTTGAGCGTATTTTTCGGCTTGGTTGGCGTCTTTTAGAAAGGCAATGGCAAGTTCGAACCGATTATTGCTCTTTCGCCCAAAAGCAGATATTTTTTCCTCCAAATCCTTTTTAGCGAAAATGAGCTTTTGTTTTTTGGCGGCATATTCGGTTTGTGTCAAACTGCCTTCAAGGTGCAGATCAAGCAAACGATCAAGCTTTATTTCTATTTCCACAAGCTCATCTCGCATTCTTTGGGCAAAAGAGCTTTCTGCCTGGTTAATTTCTACTTGTTCTTTTTTAAATTGGGCAACTGATGCATTCACCCAGGCAGAAGACAAAGAAACTTTTTTGATTTTCTCTTTTATCTGGGAAGTGATGATCTCTTCCCGCGTGTACCTCTGCGAACATGGATTTTTCCGCTTTGTACACCGCAGATAGTTATGTTCCTTTTGTGTTTCGGTAGTAATAAAGCAACCGCACTCACCACAACGGAAGAATCCGCGGTATACATATGGCTTCAATTTACGGCCTTTCGGTTTGGATTTTTTCCTCATCACTTCCTGGCATTTGTCAAAAAGTTTCTTTGTAATAATCGGTTCATGCTTTCCGTCATATAGTTCACCATTATATTCAATCATTCCATAGTAGATTTTATTTTTAAGCATGTACTGATAATTAGAAACGGAAAGCATCTTGCCTTTCCTGCCAACCAGGCCGGCTGTGTTGATGATCTTTCTAATTTGAGCAAGAGGGTATTCGCCGGTAGCATAAAGTTTAAATGCTTTTTTTATAAACTTTGTCTTTTCCTTATCAACTATAATACAGTGATTGCTTTTATCATTTATATATCCAAGTGGCGCCCAGGCTGGCCATATTCCATTTCTTAGCTTCTGGCGAATACCCCTTTTTACGTTTTCAGAAAGATTATCAACATAGTATTTTGATTGCCCAAAAGCAATGGACAGCATAAATTTTCCCTG
>CAYRXA010000030.1:0-2560 GCA_964428155.1 uncultured Candidatus Saccharibacteria bacterium | reverse complement strand
AGTAGCTTCATTGTCATTTACAATAGCTACAATTGTTTGCCCATCATCCGCAATTGGTTGTTGTTTAATTACGACAATATCACCATCAAAAATTCCTTCATCAATCATGCTATTTCCCTGAACTCGCAGTGCATAATGGTTGCCAACTCTGCCGATTTCATTTTTGGTGACTGTAATTGTATCGCCGGGCATTTCTATCGCTTCTATGGGTTGTCCAGCGGCAATAGTACCAACAACAGGGACATCTATTGTTTCTTTTTCCTTAGATGGCGAGACTGAACGTGGTTGATTATATTCTTTCTGTAAATAACCAGACTCTTGTAATTTTTTAACATGATAGTGAGCTGTTGAAATAGAAGAAATTTCTAAATTATCCCTTATTTCCTCCAAAGAGGGGGAATATTTATTCCTTTTTTTGTATGCCTTGATAAAATCCAATACTTGTTTTTGACGTTTGGTAATCATGGGTTTGACTTTCTAATTTGTTTCGATTATACTTTAAGTATATAGAAATTTTTTAGAAAGGTCAAATAGTAAGTTATCCACATGAGCAACAAATATAAAATTAATTTTTTTCTTTGGATTGGTTATCGGACTGCCACTAAATTTCGCAATTTTGTGTTTCGTAAAAGATTAGGCAGAAAAAGATGGTCTGCAAAATTAATCTTTTCAATAATGAATTTTTTTAGTTTTTTTGAGTCAAGAGTTTATCTAAATACTAACGAGACGGGAGTATTTGATCATTATATTCCAATGCTTTTGTTAAATAGGTGGAGAATTGCGGAGACTGGCACAAATAAAGGAAAAATATTTCAATATTCAAAAAGCAAAAATTCTATTAATGAAGTTGATATCAAAAATATTGCTGGAGAAACAGATTGGGATATTTCAAAATCAAAAGGTTTGCCCAGTGATTTCGTTCGTAAAAAATTATTTTCTGAATTATTGGAAAGCAAAACTTCAAATATTATTAAGTTTCTTAATACTTCCTCGTCTTTAGACTTAACTTTTTTAGAGGAAAGCACGCTGGCCATATTCATGGGTCATCAAATTACGAGAGTGCCATTGTTCCATGATTATTTATTGCGCTTTTTTTCAATTGGGTATTCACAAAATTTGATCAATTATTCTGATTTTGGCAATAAAGAGATTCTTATAAGAAAAGTTGCTCATAATGAAATTGGCATAACCTACGAGCAATTACAAGACAATAAGGCAAGCACAAGAATTGCGAATGGAAAACCCCAGCGTTTGTTATTATCATTAATTATCGCGTCCGATATTGGAGAAAAAATTTATAGAGGTAATTTACATATTTTGGAAGTGCCGGCAAATAGTTCAGATGAGTTTGTAATTTCGGATAATCCGGTAGTATTTTTAGATTTTGAGCGCCGGACAATTTTGCGATTTGTGCCGTGGTGGGAAATTGGAGATAAAGAATTTTGGATCTTTATGCCGATTTCACCAAAGAAAGCGATTTTTTACGCCAAATCAAAAAAGAAAGATGGCCCCATTGAAAATAATAATAATGATTTGATACAATTGGTAAATTTTGGCCAGTATCTTTCTTGCTCAGAAGCTGTTTTTTCTAAAAGGCGAAATATTTTAAAAGAGCATCTTAAACTTTATGCAAAAGAATTAAATCAACAATTATCAATGTCGGCATAGGGTTATTCTTAAAATTAAATTTCAAATAATTTATTAATAAACCTTAATTGCAAATTTTGGCACCTCAAACCATCTTGGATTTTTTCTGTATAATTTGCGTAAATCACGAATTATTGGTTCAATTGAGGTAACGGAAAGTTCAAACTTCCGGACATCCACACCGCTTTAAAAAACAGAAAAATTTTTCTGTTTTTTTTGACTTTTTATTTTTTAGTGGTTAAATGTAAAAAGTAGTTCTTTAATTTTAAAATAGGAGGTGAGATGAATGGAAGAAACAAGAGAGTTGTTAGTGGATGCTTTCTTGACCTTAATAAATGTTTTTTTAGTACTGGTGATTGTGTTGAATATTATCTTTATTTTTTTTATGCCCATACGTATGGGAGATTACTTTACTACGAGAGTAACCGGAAATAGCATGTTTCCTGCAAGAAGATCGGGTGATTTGGGAATTTTTAAATTAGAAGAAGCAAAAAACATAAAAGAAGGAGATGTAATTATTTTTAGAGAAGATCCTATTCTCATAAGACACAGAGTAATTAGTATTCAAAAAGATCCTACTTTAATGTTTTTGACAAAAGGAGACAACAATCCATTCCCGGATGGCTGGGTAAAAGAAGAAAATATTATTGCGAAAGATCTTTTTAGCATACCTATTGGTTTTTTTGTAACACCGGGTGGGCTGATATGCTCAATTTTAACTTTGATAGTTTTAATTTTGTGGAAGGAGGTTGTTTTTTTAAAAAGAGATGATGATTCTTATTCTCCAAAATTTAATTTAGCTATTTTTTCATCTTTGGGAATAGTTATTATATCTGCTTTAAGAATTTTTAAATCTTTTTAAAAAAAGGTTTTATGAAAACAAACCAAGAAGCCCGTTGGATAACGGGCTTTT
>CAYRXA010000029.1:0-2492 GCA_964428155.1 uncultured Candidatus Saccharibacteria bacterium | reverse complement strand
GCAATTAGGTTTTGAAGAAATTACAGGCATAGATTTACCTCGTGAAATTACAGGAGATTTATCTAATTTAGAATATCCAAAAGCAAATCCTACTTATTTCGCAACAGCTTCATATGGGGTAGGAGTATCAGTGACGCCAATGTCTTTAATTAGGGCTTATGCAATTGTGGCTAATAAAGGGAAAATGGTTACTCCTTATCTTGTTGAAGGCACAAGAGATAGTTCTGGCAAGCAGACTTCTTTAATGGCTTTAGAAAAACCTGAAAGTTTAACCCAAGTAGTTAATCAAGAAACAGCTGAAACCTTAACCTCAATGTTAGTTGGAGTAATTGAAAATGGATTTGGTTGGAATGCTAAAATAAAAGGATATAGTTTAGCTGGGAAGACAGGAACTTCTTTTGTTTCTTTAGAAGAAGAAGCAGGATATTCTGAAGAAGAAGTTCATACTTTTGCAGGATTTTTTCCTGTTTCAGACCCAGAATATGTAATTTTAGTTAAAATGGATAGACCTCAATGGGGAGAAGGTGCTGCTAGCCAAACTGTTACCCTAGCTTTTAAAGAAGTGGAAAGATTTTTGATAAATTATTATAATATTCCACCTGACGAATTATAAAAATATGAAAAGAAAATTTATTCAATGTGTTCTCAAGTATTTAGCTAAGCTTGTTTTATGGCGTTATAAACCTTTAGTAATTGGCGTTACTGGAAGTGTGGGAAAAACTTCAACTAAAGAGGCGATTTACGCTGTTTTAAAAAAACAATTTAGAGTAGAAAGGAATGTTTTTAATCTAAATACCGAAATTGGAATGCCTTTAACAATTATTCAAGGGAAAGATGCTAAGAGAAATATCTCTCTTTGGTTTTATAATTTTTTTCATTCTTTATGGCTTTTTATTTATAAAAGTAAGAATTATCCTGAAATTTTAATTTTAGAAATGTCAGAAGATGCTCCTGGGACAATAAAATATTTAGTTGACTTAGCGCACCCTAAGATAGGGGTAATTACTTTTATTGGTGATCCTCCTGTGCATTTAGAATATTATAAAAATATTAATCATTTTATCGAAGAAATCAGTTATTTACCTCAAAGATTATTATTAGATGGCAAATTTATTTTTAATGCTGATAATCATTTAGTTTTAGGACTAAAGGAAAAAACAATGGCAAAAACTTTTTCTTATGGTTTTAATGAAAGAGCTGATGTAAAAATAAGTAATTATAAATTAGTTACCATTGGTAATGATTTAAGAAAAGCAGGGATGAGTTTTAGGATTGAATATAAAGGTAGTTTTGTGCCAGTAAAATTAAAAGGTGTTATAGGCAAGCCTCAGGCTTATGCTCTAGCTGCTGCTGCCGCTGTTGGTTTATCTTTAGAAATGAATTTAGTTGAGATTGCTGAGGCAATGAAAGATTATCAAATACCACTTGGTAGAACGAAGTTTATTCCTGGAATTAATGATTCTTGGGTATTAGATGATACATACAATGCTTGTCCTGATTCAGTTCTAGCTGCCCTTGATTTAACAAAAGACATTAATGCTAAAAGAAGAATTGCAATTTTAGGTGATATGAAAGAATTAGGGGATTTTTCTAAACAAGCTCATGAATTAATAGGTGAAAAAGTATCAGAAATTGTTGATATTTTTATAGCAGTAGGGAAAGAAATGATGTCAGCAAAAGATATTGCAATTGAAAAGAATTCTAAAATTGAAGTTTTTTGGTTTGAAAACAGTGAAGAAGCAAAAAAATATATTAAAAAGATAATACAAAAAGGTGATTTAATATTAGTTAAAGGTTCTCGAGCCATGGGAATGGAAAGAATAACAAAGGAAATAACAGCTTAATTAATTGGATAATTAAGTTTTTATATGTTATATTTTTCATGTTTAGCCCTCATCGTCTAGTGGCTCAGGACGCCAGATTCTCATTCTGGTAACACCGGTTCAAATCCGGTTGAGGGCACAAAGAATATTAATTTGCATATAGATAGAAATAAATTAAACTAATCAAAAACTTAAAATCATTATTGTTAATTTGTGTTATAATAAATAAACCTTAATTAATCACAATAAATTTATGTTTATTAAAAAACATTCTTTACGTGGCGTTGCCGCATTAGTCACTGTTGTTTCACTTGGTTCTCTTGTTTTTATGATTAGTTTATCAACTGCAATTCTGGCTTTTTGGAGTATAAAAAATATTGATTCAAATCAAAAGAGCACAACTGCTTATTATGCTGCTTATTCAGGAATTCAAGACGCTTTAATAAAATTACAAAAAGATAAAGATTTTTCTGGTGAATATTATTTAAGTATTAATGATACAAACGATGTTGCTGTTGTTGTTGCTAACACAGGCGAGAGTGTAACTATTTATTCAGAAGCAGTTTCAGGCCAGATTCATAAAAAAATAGAAACAACTGCTGATATTGATAATACAACAGGATTAATTGTTCCAGTCCAAACACAAGAAGTAATTATTTAAGCTATTAC
>CAYRXA010000028.1:0-8184 GCA_964428155.1 uncultured Candidatus Saccharibacteria bacterium | reverse complement strand
AAGAAGGTTCTTCTTTAAAAAATATTTCCTTTACTTTTGGTTCTAGAATATCTTTGTTATTTTTGAATCTTTTAATGGGCATTGTTATTGCTCGTGCCTTAGGCCCTAGTGGTAAAGGACTTTTAGCAGTTATTGCAATGGTTGGGAGTACAATTATTAGTTTAGGAAATTTAGGTATAAATAAATTTAATACTTATGCTATTTCTAATAAAAGCATTGAGAAGAAAGATATTATTAGCAATTCTTTCTGGCTTGGCTTAATTATTGGTTTAATTTTCTTTTCCATTATTTTAATACTAGCTTTAAGGTTTCCAATATTTTTTAGAAATATTCCTAGAAGTTATTTGTTGATTTATTTAATATCGTTACCTTTTCTTTTTTGGTCCAATTTTTTTTATGGAATTTTAACTGGAGAGCAAAATTTTAAAAAATTTAATATTTTTCATATAATTGCTCAAGTTATTAATTTAATCGGAGTTATTTTATTATTATTGGTTTTTAAAGTGGATGTTTTTTATGTTGTGGTTTGGTATTTGGTAGTAAATGTTATTAATGCTTTATTACCAATGAAATCTGTTATCTTAAGAAATAAATTGAGTTTAAAATTTAATAGCAATGTTTTTAAAAAATCTTTAGATTATGGTTTAAGAATATTTTTAACTGGTATTTTTTCTCTTTTGATTTTACGTATAGATTTGTATATGGTTAATTTTTTTAAGGGAATGGCTGAATCTGGGTTATATTCTTTAGCTTCTACTTTTGGTGACATTTTCTTTATTGTACCTTTTTCAATTGTGACAGTGATGTTTCCAAAGATTAATGCTGAGGATAGGTCAAAAAAAGAATCTGTTGCTAAATATTCTCGACTTTCATTGTTGTTGGTTTTGATAATGGCTGTTGGTGTTTTGCTATTTATTAGATTATTTATTGGGTTATTATATGGTCAGGAATTTTTGCCATCAGTACAACCAATTCTTTTGCTTTTACCAGGGTTAATCGCCTTATCAACGAGTACTGTTTTAAGCCAGTATTTTTTAAGCACAGGTTATCCTTTTAAGCTTACTATTTGTTGGTTTTTGGCTACAATTCTTAATATTGTTTTGAATTTTCTTTATATTCCTCAATATGGAATGATAGCAGCAGCTGTATCTTCTACAATTACTTATCTTTTAATTTTTGTTTTTCATTATTATTTCTTTTATAAAGAGACGAAAATGGGTTTTTATGATGTTTTTGTGCCTAGAAAAGATGAAATTAAGAGTATTTTAGAGAGAATATATGGATTTTTAAGGAAAAATATTAAAAAGAGTGTATAATTACATAGAGAAAGGTATTTAATAGGGAGTCTTGACAATCGTATGTCTCAAGCATACAATTGTATGTAAATAGCATACAGATAACATGATCCCAACTTTTACAAAAAACCAAGGTTTAGTTTTAGAGATATTTTTTAATAATCCAGAGAATGCTTATTATCTTCGTCAAATATCTCGTCTTTTAAATAAAAAGCCTGGTGTTTTCCAGAGAGATATTAATAATTTGGTAAAGAATGGAATTTTAGAAAGTTATTATCAAGGTAATAATCGTTTTTTCAAAATTAATAAAAATCATTCATTATATAAAGAATTAAAAAGTATATTTTTTAAAACGATAGGGATTAGAGGAAAATTAGAGAAAATCGTAAAAGAAATAGAAGGGATTAAAAAAGCTTTTATTTATGGTTCTTTTGCTAGAGGAGAGGAGCAAAAGCAAAGTGATATAGATTTATGCATTATCGGTTCAATTGATGAAAATTATTTAATTAAAAAATTAACTGAATTAGAAAAAAAATTAAATAGGGAAATTAATTACATTTTAATAAGTGAGAAAGAATATAAAAATAGATTAAAAAATAAAGATTCTTTTTTAGAAAATATCAATAAACAAGATAAAATAAATTTGATATGAAAGAATTCTTTAAAGAATATCAAGACGCCGGTTTTATAAAAAGAGAATCAATTGGTTTTGACCAAGTGGAAAAACAACTTGTCAGAGCCAGGAAAGATTTAAAAGTTGCAGAAATGAATTTAGATATTGATACAGAAGTATCGTATAATTATGCTTATTTAACGATGTTAAGAACTGCTCGAGCATTAATGTTTTCTTGCGGTTATCGCCCGATTAATAACCAGCAGCATAAAACAGCAGTAGTTTTTACCGAAAATATTTTAGGTTCAAAACTTTCTGATTTAGTAGAATACTTTAATAGGATGAGAAAGAAACGCAATAAATTTACCTATGACGAACCTGAGATATTGATATCAGAAGTAGAAGCAAAAAATGCTATTTTTACTGCTAAAGAATTTATGATGAAAATAACGCAATTTATAAAAGAAAAAAATCCACAAAAAGAATTAACATTATAATTTTTTATGAAATCTCTTTATTATATCTTTGTTAGTTTTCGGCCTAAAAAATTGATTAAAAATGTTTTTGTTTTTATCCCTTTGCTATTTACTGGGTTGATTTTTGATTATCAATTATTTTTAAGAGCTGGAGAAGTGTTTTTATTGTTTAGTTTGTTTACAGGAGTAGCTTATCTTTTTAATGATATTTTAGATCAAGAAGAGGATAAAAAGCATCCAGAAAAATCTAAGAGGCCAATTGCTTCTGGAAAATTAAATACAAGCGTGGCTTTATTTGTTAATTTGGTTTTAATAATTCTAGGTTTGTGGTTGAGTTTAGAGATTAGCTTAAGATTTGCAGTAATTTCAGTAATATACCTTATGCTTAATATGGTTTATACACTTTGGTTAGAACATGTAAAATATGTTTGTTCTTTTTGTGCTGGAATGAGTTATGTTTTAAGAATTTTAGCTGGTGGAGTAATAATTAATTTAACTTTCAATATTTGGTATTTTGCTTTTGGCTTTGTTTTTGGTCTGATTCATTCTTTTTATAAAAACAATTTTTCAGATGAAGGGATAAAGCCTCATGTTTTAAGTAATGAATTTAAAGAATAATTTTTTTAATTTGAAAAATTTCCTTATAAAATTTTTTTCTACTTCTTTTGGTTTAGGATATATTCCATTTGTTCCAGGAATAGCTGGAGTTATTTTTGGAACACTAGTGGCTTATTTAATCCATCCTTTAATTTTTTGGCAGAAAGGGTTGATTACTTTAGCTCTTATTATGATAGCTATTCCTTTAACTACTGAGGCAGAAAAGCTTTTTCAAGAGAAAGATTGTAAAAAAATTATTATTGATGAGACAATTGGGCTTTTAATAGCAACAATTTGGTTTTCTTATTTACCTTCAACAATGTTTTTATTAATTTTAATTGTTTATGGTTCATTTGATGCTTTGAAGATTTATCCAGCCAATATTATTGAGAGGATTAATGGGGGTTGGGGGATTGTAATGGATGATGTTGTTGCTGGAGGATATACAGCATTTGCATTAATTCTTTTTACTTTGTTTTTAATTGGATAATGTTTTAAATTAAAATTAATAATGTTACAAAGCAAAGTTAAAACATTTATTTTAATAACAGGAGATTTAATTGTTTTTTATATTGCCTTAGTGGGGGCAATAATAATTAGGCATGGTTGGCCTCTTAATCAAGGAGTTTTTCAGCAATGCTTGTTTCCGTTTTCATTAATTTTTTTGATTTGGGTTATTTTGTTTTCTATTAGCCATCTTTACGAATTAAGATATGCAATTAACAAGAGGAAGTTTTTTGAAATGGCCTTTAAATTATTTTCTATTGGAGCAGTAATAGCAGTTATCTATTTTTATCTTTTTGTTCCATTGTTTGCTCCTAAGACAGTTTTGTTCTTTACAATTTTATTTTCTTTGTTTTTGTTCTTGATTTGGAGAACTTTTTTTAATCGTTTAATTCAAGTTCCCCATATGAAAGTTTCTATTATTTCTGAATCAGAAGAGGCAGAAGAAATAAAGATTTTTTTTAAAAAACATCCGCAATTAGGTTATCAAATAGATCAAATTTTATCTCCGCAAAAAATTGAAGAGAATATAGAGAAGATCATAGAAGAAATAAAAGAGAAAGAAATTGATACTTTGGTCATTGATTCGGTTTTGTTTAACAACTTATTTTCTCTTTTTGCTAAATATCCAGATGTTTATTACAAGATAAAAATTATTGATTTAATTGATTTTTATGAAACAACAACTCAGAAAATTCCTATTTCTCTTATTAATTCTTCTTGGTTTGCAGAAAATTATTATAGTAAGAACTGGGAATTGTATGAGACTTTAAAAAGAGTAATTGATTTGTTTGGAGGCATTATGTTATTTATTTTAACTTTGCCTTTATGGTTAATTATTCCTTTGTTTATTAAGCTAGATTCTTCAGGGCCAATTTTACATAAATCTATTCGTAGTGGTTTAAAAGGAAGAGAATTTTATATTTATAAATTTAGAACAATGATAGATAAGGCTGATTCTATTGGTCCAGCCTGGACATTAAAAAATGATCCAAGGGTTACCCGAGTTGGTAAAATTTTAAGGTTTTTGCATTTTGATGAAATTCCTCAAACACTGAATATTATTAAAGGAGATATTTCTTTTGTTGGTCCACGGCCAGAAGAAGGTAAGTTAACGAAACTTTTTAAGGAAGAAATTCCTTTTTATCAATTTCGGTCTTTAATTAAACCAGGGGTTATTGGCTGGGCTCAGCTTAATTACCCTCACGGTTCTTCAGTAGAAGATGCAAAGGAAAAGCTAAGGTATGACTTTTATTACCTTAAGAACAGGAATATCTTTTTTGATTTTATTATTGCTTTAAAGGCATGGAGAATACCATTTGAGATTCCTACACACTAGGGCTTGATTTTTTTAAAGAAAAAGAGTATAATAAGGGACAAGTGAGTGTTAGTTATCTTTGTAAAAGAATTTTTCTTTTGTTGAGATGACCTAACTATTTGTCGATTTTCCGCTCTGTTTTCAGGGCGGAATTTTTTAATAAATAATAGGGTTGACTTCTTTGCTTGATATGATTTAAACTTAAATTGGGGTTTTGGAGGATGCGCACTCACTTAAGACAAATAGTTTTGGAGTATACCCTTCCAAGGCCCCTCTTTTTATGAAAACTCCTATTTGGATTAAGAAGAACATTTCATTGAAAAAGTATAATACTTTTTGTCTTGAAGCAAAGTCAAAATATTTTGCTGAAATTTCTTCGAAGAATAAATTAATAAAAACTTTGCAATGGGCTAAAGAAAATTCTTTGCCTTTTTTTATTTTAGGCAATGGTTCAAATGTTTTATTTGTTAATAAAGAATTTCCAGGAATTATAATTAAAATAAAACACAATAAGATTGAAAAGATTAATCAAAAGAGAATCATTGTTGGAGCTGGAATGATGTTAAAAGATTTATTAAAAAAATGCATTAAAGAAAATTGGTCAGGACTAGAATGGATTTCTGGAATTCCTGGGACAGTTGGCGGAGCAGTTTTTGGTAATGCTGGGTGTTTTGGTTATGACATTAGTAGTTTTGTAAAAAAAGTTACCGTGATTGATTTAAAAACTTATCAAGAAAAAATTTATTCTTTTAAAGACTGTAACTTTAAATACAGAGATAGTGTTTTTAAAAAGAACAAAGAAATTATTTGGGAAGTAGAATTTTTAGTAAAGAAAGGGAAAAGAAAAGAAATCATTCAAAAGGCGCAAGAATACTGGGATTATAAGTCAGGAAGGAATCTTTTTAAATATCCTTCAGCCGGAAGTGTTTTTAAAAATATTTTTGCAAAAGAAGTTTCAATTAAATACAAAAAAGGAGCAGTTATTAAAGAAGGAAAGATTTCTGTTGGTTGGTTTATTGATCGATGCAACCTAAAAGAAAAAAAATCTGGAGGAGCAATGATTTCTCCTTATCATGCTAACGTGATTATAAATATTAATAAGGCAAAAGGAAAAAATATTTTAGATTTAATAAATCTTTGTAAAGAAAAAGTTTATCAAAAATTCAAAATTAAATTAAAAGAAGAAATTATTGTTATCCACTATTGACATTGTTTTTTAAAGAGTTAAAATTTAAAGAGGAAAAAGATAATTATTAATTTTAAAAAATAAATTTTTAAAATTATAAATTGAAAATAAATTATTAAGAAATTAAATTTTTTTAAATTAATTCAGAGACACAAACAGCATCCATCTTTTGGATAGCCCATAAGGGTTGGTCGGCTGTTTGAAAAAAATAATTATTTTGTGTCAAATTTGCTAAAGATTTTTTAAAAAGCTAATTAGGCGCAAGAATTAAAAAAATGGCCAAAAGAAAAGTTAAAAAAGCAAAAAAAGCTGTTAAAAAAACTGTTAAGAAAGCTAGGAAGCCAGTAAAAAAAGCAGTTAGAAAAACCGCTAAGAAAGTTAAGAAACCAGTAAAAAAAGTTAAGAGAGTAGTAAAGAAAGCTAAAAAAACCGTTAGAAAAGCCAAGCCAAAGGCAAGAAAGACAGCTAAAAGAAAAGTTGCAAAAAAGAGAAGATAAATTTGATACATTCCGCCCCTTGATTAAATCAGGGGGCGGGATTGATTTAGAGAGGATTATTAGGTAATATTAGTTTAATGAATATAAAGATTAATCCGACAAATATTAAATTATTAGATCAACAACAGGAAGATCTTGAGAGGAATTTAAAAAGCTTAGAAAAGGTTACTGGATATTATGGAGATAAAGCTGATTTAACAGTGACCATAGGTAAAGTTACTTCACAGCAACAAACTGGGGAGATTTTTTTTGCTGAAGCAAATTTTGCTGTTCCTGGAAAAGATATTATTTATAAGGCGAAAGGAGAGAGCATTGAAGAAGTAACAAAAGAATTAAAAAATAATTTAAAAAACTTAATAGCTAAAGATAAAGAATTAAAAACAGGACGTTTTAGAAGAATGGCTCGGCTTTTTAGAAAGAAATTTCATTTTTAATTTTAATTTTACAAATTGTGTCATTATTAGATATTTTTTTCCCTGACTCGAGTGTTCGTTATCAAAAGCAAAAATCAAAAGTTATTGCTGAGATCAATGAAAAAGAAAAAGAAGTTTCTGGCTTATCATCAGAAGAATTTCCAAAAAGAATTAAGTCTTTGAAAGAACAAGTTCAGCAGGGAAGTAGTTTGGATTCAATTTTACCTGAAGTTTTTGCTTTAATTCGAGAAGCAAGTAAGCGCACTTTAAAGCAGCGTCATTTTGATGTTCAGTTATTAGGAGGGATTGCTTTACATGAAGGAAAAATAATTGAAATGAAAACAGGCGAAGGAAAAACTTTAGCTGCTACTTTGCCAGCTGCCTTAAATGCTATTGAAGGCAAAGGAGTTCATGTTATTACTGTTAATGATTATTTAGCTAGGAGAGACGCAGTTTGGATGGGACAAATCTATAATTATTTAGGTTTAACTACTGGATGCTTAAGTCAAGAAGGAAGTTATCTTTATGATCATGAATACAAATTAGAAAAACCAGACCAAAGAAAAGAGTTAGATGAAAAAAGAGACGAAATTGGTGGTTTTAAGGTTTTTCAAGAATTTTTACGTCCAGTTAATAAAAAAGAAGCTTATTCAGCTGATATAACCTATGGTACTAATAGTGAATTTGGTTTTGATTATTTACGCGATCATTTAGTTTCTTCTTTGGAAGAAAAGTCTCAAAAAGAGCATCATTTTGTCATCATCGATGAAGCAGACAGTGTTTTGATTGATGAGGCAAGAACTCCATTAATCATTTCTGTTCCTGATCAACAAGCAGCAAAACTTTATCAAGAATTTACTCAAATAGTGCCTAAATTAAAAAAAGGACTTGATTTTATAATTGATGAAAAAGATAAAGCGGTTTCTTTAACAGAAGAAGGGCTTAATAAGGTTGAGAAAATTTTTGGTTTTAATATTTTTGATGAAAAAGGATTATTATATGTTCATCATTTAGAGACTGCCTTAAAGGCACATCACCTTTTTTTAAGGGATCGTGATTATATTGTTGAAAATAGAAAAGTAATTATTATTGATGAATTTACAGGACGAAAGATGCCAAATCGAAGATATTCTGGTGGTTTACATCAGGCGCTTGAGGCCAAAGAGGATAAAAAAACTAAAGAAGGAGTGTCGATTCAAAGAGAAAGTCGAACAGTAGCAATGATTACTTTACAAAACTATTTCCGTTTATATAATAAATTATCAGGAATGACTGGGACTGCTTT
>CAYRXA010000027.1:0-2662 GCA_964428155.1 uncultured Candidatus Saccharibacteria bacterium | reverse complement strand
TGGTAAGTGTCAGGAAATATGCCCTTTAAATGCAATTAAAGAAATAAAAAATTCTAAAAATTAATTTATTAAATAAAATGGATTTAATAGAAAAAAAAGGGAAAATAGCAATGATTGCTATTTTTGCAAATGTATTTTTAGCTGGAGGAAAAATTATAGTAGGGTTTTTTTCAAAATCATCAGCGGTTTTAGCAGAAGGGCTTCATTCTTTTATGGACATTTTTGCTTCAGCGATAAGCTATTTTGGTATTAAATTATCTCAAAAACCAGCTGATAAAAAACATCCTTATGGTTATTATAAATTTGAAGTTTTAGCTGGAATAATTATTACGTTTATTTTATTAATAACAGGAGTTGGAATTATTTATGAATCTTATCAAGGATTTTTAATGCCTGAAAAAATCATATTTAGCCCTTTGGTTTTTGGGATAATGGCTATTTCAGCAATAGTCAATGAAGTAATGGCAAGACTGAAAATTTATTATGGTAAAAAAGAAAATTCTATTAGCTTGCTTTCAGATGGAATTCATTCAAGAATTGATGTTTATATCTCGTTAGTTGTTTTCATTGGTTTGTTTCTAACAAAATATTGGCTTTATATAGATTCTTTACTAGCTTTCTTAATAGGCCTTTATATTATTAAAGAATCTTTTTCTTTAGGCAAAGAAGCAATTGATTCTTTGCTTGATTCTTCTGCAGGAGAAGAAATTGAAGAAAAAATAAAATCAATCATTGAAAGCGAAAAAATTGAATTATCTTCATTAAAAACTCAAAAAAAAGGGCCAATTATTACAGCTAGTCTAGAAATAAAGCTGCCAAGTAATTTAACAATTAATGAAGCAAACAATATATCAGATGATTTAAGAAAAAAATTGCTTGAATCAATAGAAACATTACAGTATATTGTTATTCAAGTTACTAGTCATGAATTAGAGAATAGTTTTTATCAACCTGAATTTGGCAAGAGTTTTAAGTGGCAAAGACAAGGACCTGGTGGCTATTGTGTTTGTCCAGAATGTGGGTATAAAAAATCTCACCAGAGAGGAACTCCTTGCTCAGGCTTAAAATGTCCAAATTGTCATATTCCGTTACAGAGAAAATAATTTATTGGTCGGGGAACCGGGACTTGAACCCGGACTAAATCCTCCCAAAGGACTCGTGCTACCATTACACTATCCCCCGGATTTTGTCTCCCTGGCAGGACTCGAACCTGCAATCTACTCCTTAGAAGGGAGTTGCTTTATCCAGTTAAGCCACAGGGAGAACTTGTTTATTCTATCATAATTTTACTTGAAAGAAAAGATATTTTGATTTATACTTAATACTCTATTGATGGTGGCCATGGTGTAGTGGTTAGCACGGCAGTCTGTGGAACTGTCAGCGAGGGTTCAAATCCCTCTGGTCACCCTTTTAAAATTAAAACCACCCTAATTTAGGGTGGTTTTAATTCATATCAAGCTTTCCTTAATTGTATTATTTATTTTTTATTTTTAATTTGGTATCGAGCGTAAGAAAGGTAAGCATCACGAGTTTTATTTTCTATTGTTGCTAAAGCCATTTTCCCGCGTGGGTTGAATTTCAAATAATACAAAGCTAATAAAGCGAAGATAAAGCTAACAATAAGAGAAATTAAGAAATAGTTTTCAGCTCCAGTTACCACTGTAGCTGCTCCAGCTACTATCCCATGCAAAATAGTGGCAGTGTCCGTAACTTTATTTTCATTATTTGCAGTTACTTCAGCAGTATTAGTATAGCTTAAATAAGTAACAGAAGAAGTATTAATTGCTTGAAAAGAAATATTTTTAGTAGTTCCACGATTAAGAGTTCCAAGAGATAATCCTGTTGTGGTGATCGTATCAGCTTGGGTAACCCCATCTACTTTTGTAGTACCAGGTCTATAATTAAGATTTGTTGGTAAAATATCTTTAACAATAACATTATAAAGATCTTTATTACTTCCAGCGCTTACAGTAAGATAGAACTCAATTACATCTCCTTGGGCAGCTTGGATTGTTTTAGAGTAAACTCTTCCTCCAGCTGAAAGATTGCGACCTAATTTAGTAAGATTTAAATTGGTTCCAGTAGAAGAGACATAGATAGTTACTGATTGAGAAACTTGCCCACAACTATCATAACCATAGCAAGTTAAATTATAGGTTGTGTCATTATCAGGAGAAATGGTTTCGTATCCATTAGTGGCTTTGTCTCCGCTCCATCCATTTGAGGCAACGCAGTAATTAGTGTTATTAGAAGACCATCTTAAGTACGTAGTCTCTTCTTGATTAATAGTATATTTATCAGCCCAAAGATTTACTGTTGGGGGGTTAGCACATTGACTTCCTCCTATATACGCATTACAAGAAGTGCTAGCGCTTTTCCCTTGGGAATCATAAACAGTAAGGTAAGCTGTTTGAGTTCCAGTATTGCTGAAAGATCTTTGTGAATAAGATTGATAACCAGAAGCTACTCCAGACCATTGATATGTATAGTTACCTGATCCTCCGCTAACATTGCTGTAAAAAGTTACAGTTTGATTAACTTGAGCTGAGCTAGGAGAAGCATAGCAAGAGATAGATAGTGGTTGAGTTGTTGGTTGACAATCAGTTTGGCAGGCACTTAAAGAAGTATATGGCCCATAATTATCTAGAACACATTGCCAAGT
>CAYRXA010000026.1:0-6234 GCA_964428155.1 uncultured Candidatus Saccharibacteria bacterium | reverse complement strand
GAAGATTTTTCTTTTAATAAAGGATCCAGGGATTTATTTTCTTCAAGTATTTTTTCTATCTTTTTTTGTTCTTGTTGATTTACTTTAATTCCACGAATTAAAATTTGAGAGAAGAGATCTTTATATAAGTCTTTGATGTAAGAAATATCTCCAGCAACTCTGGCTATTTCTTCTAAAGAAGTAATCCCCTCAATAGCTTTTATTAAACCATCATGGAAAAGTGGAATCATTCCTTCATTAATGGCAATTGTTCTTAATTCGTTTTGATCAACTTCTTCTTTTATTGCTTTAATAATTTGAGGAGTCATTGTGAAATGTTCAAAGATTCCAATTTGGTCTTTGTATCCTAGCCAATTACATTTTTCACAGCCTTTTGCTTTAAAAAGAGTAGGGATATTTTTAGGAATTTTGACTTTGCTTTTTGGAGACAGAATGCTTAAAGCTTCAGTTATTTGTTCGGTAACTTCTGGGGTTGGTTTGTATTTTTCTTTACAATAAGGGCAAAGACGCCTGACTAGTCTTTGGGCAACAATTAATTTTAAAGAATTTGAGATAATAGAGGGATCAGCTCCTAGTTCTAATAATCTAGCAATAGTGCCACAAGCTTCATTAGTATGAAGAGTAGAAAAGACTAAGTGCCCAGTTAAAGAGGCTTGGATAGCTGTTTTAACTGTTTCTGAGTCTCTCATTTCGCCAATCATAAGAACATCTGGGTCTTGGCGAAGAACTGATTTTAATCCATTAGCAAAATCATATTTTTTTGATGTTTGGGTTTGGTTTACCCCAGGAATTTGATATTCGATAGGATCTTCTAAAGTAATTATCTTTATGCCTGGAGAAACTTTCTTTTTTAAAAAAGCATAAAGAGTAGTTGTTTTTCCTGAACCAGTAGGACCAGTAATGAGAATCATTCCATTAGGGGCTGATAAGACATGGTTAAAAGTTTCAATATTTTTTTCACTGACGCCTAAATCTTTTAATCCTAAAGCAGCTCTTTTTGGATTTAAAAGTCTAAAAACTAAAAATTCTCCTTGAGGGCTAGGCAAGCTTGAGGCACGAACATCAATAAAGTTTTCATTATTTTGAATGGTAAAACGTCCATTTTGGGAAACAGTTTCGATATTTAATTTTAGACCAGAAAGTAATTTAAGTCTTTGACTAATAACACGATATTTTTCTTTTTCTACCTCGCAGACATCATAAAGAACTCCATCTATTCGAAAACGAATTAAAGCATGCTCTTCTTGAGGCTCAATATGAATATCTGAAGCATCAATAATAACAGCAGATTTTAAAATTAATGAAACTAATAAAGTAACTTCTTTTGTTGGAGAAGATAATAATACTTGGTGTAAATCATTAAATGGTACTGATTCAGTTTCGGTGACTTCTATAAAATTTGATAATTCTTTTAAACGGGGATGAATAAAAGCATAATTTTTCCATGCTTGATTTAATCCTTCCTCAGTGACAATAAAAATTCTTACTTTATATCCTTTCTTTTTAAAATCAGTAATAATTTGTAATGCTTTAGCATTTGAAGGATCAGTAATAGCGATTTTAATTGTGTTTCCTACCTTCTGGAATACAGCTAAATTTGCTTCTTTTGCTATCTTTTCAGAGACATAAGCAAGAGCACTAGTTTCAATAGGTGCTTTTCTTAAGTCAATATATAAATAATTATGTTTTTCAGCCAACTCTTGGGCAGCTCTTTCTCTAGATTCTTGCCAAAGATTTTTAATTCTTTGTTCTCTTTTTTTTGATAAGTCCTCCATGGTTTTATTATATCATTCATGTGTTCTTTAGAAAAGAACAGATTCGTGATAAAATTAAATAATGAAAATTAAAATTATTAGTGAAAGCCCAAAAGAAACTCAAAAAATAGCTAGTTTTTTTACTGAATCTATGTTAAGACGAGGTAATTTTAAAAAACAAGAGGCTTTAGTTGTTTCTTTAGAGGGATCTTTAGGAAGTGGTAAAACAGAATTTCTTAAAGGAGTAGCTAAGTTTTTACAATTAAAAGAAAGGATTTTTAGTCCTACTTTTTTAATAATGAAAAGTTTTCCATTTTTTTATCCCAAATCTTTTCTTCAAAAGAGAGGTTTTAAAACACTATGGCATTTAGATTGTTATCGCCTTAAGAAAATTAAAGATATTAAAGATTTAGGTTTTTCTGAAATTATTGAAGATCCTCAAAATTTAATTTTTGTTGAATGGGGGAATAACATTAAAAAAGTTTTACCAAAGAATTGTTTTGTAATAAAATTTAAAATATTTGGAGACAAGGAAAGAATATTAGAATTTAATGTCCCTGAAGAATTTAATTGATTTATATGTTATGAAAAAAATAGCAATCATTGATTCTTATGCTTTAGCTCATCGTTCTTATCATGCTTTGCCTCCGTTAACATCGCCAGAGGGTATTTTAGTTAACGGTGTTTATGGTTTTATGCTGATTTTTTTAAGGATGCTTAAAGATTTAAATCCTGATTATGTTCTGGCAACTTTTGATATGGCTGCTCCTACTTTTCGTCATAAAGAATATAAAGAATATAAGGCGAAAAGAGAAAAGATGCCAGATAATTTTTATGAACAAATTCAAATAATTAAAGATTTGTTAAAAGAATTTGGAGTGCCGATTTTAGAAAAAGAAGGATATGAGGCAGATGATATTATTGGTAGTATAGTTGAAAAAATAAAAGACAAAAATGTTCAAAGTATTATTGTTACTGGAGATTTAGATACTCTTCAGTTAATTAATGATAAAGTTTCTGTTTATACTTTTCGTCGAGGGCTTCAAGATAGAGTAATTTACGATAGAGAAAAAACTAGAGAAAGATTTGAAATAGAGCCTGAGCAATTAATAGATTGGAAAGCTTTAAGGGGAGATCCTTCTGATAATGTGCCTGGGGTACCGTCTGTTGGTGAGAAAACTGCTCGAGAATTAATTAAAGCTTTTGGTAGTTTAGATAATCTTTATCAACAGCTGAAAAAAGCTTCTTCAGTTAAAGATTTGGCTTTAAAAAATAAAAAAGCAAAAATATCACCAAGGATTTTAGAAAAATTAAAAGATTTTGAAGAGCAAGCTTATTTTAGTCGTCATTTGGTATTAATTGAAAAAAATATACCTTTGGATTTTACTTTAGAAGAAGCTGAATTTATAATTCCTGATAAAGAAAAGTTAATTTCTTTATTAGGAAAATTAGGATTTCATAGTTTAGTTTCGAAAATTTTTAATTCCTCAGAAGAGAAAATCACAAATTTTAAAAAAGTATCAATAAAGATTATTAACACTTTTCCAGATTTGGAAAAATTAAGTGGAAAAATTAATCAGGAAGAGATAATTGGAATTCTTTTGGATTTTCAAGGCGAAAGATGGGGAGAAAGGAAAATAAAGGGATTAGGAATTAGTTTTTTAGATAATAATTTATTTTATCTTCCCAAAAAGCTTTTTAATGATTTTTTTAAATTATCAATTAATTGGTCAGAGAAAACATTAGTTAGCTTTGAGGCAAAAAATATCTTTGAGGAAATAGAAGAATTTTCTCCATTTTTATTTGAAGATATTAAGATACAAGCTTGGTTAATAGATCCTGATAGAAAGAATTATAAAATTCATTCTCTTGAAAAATTCTTTTTAAAACAGGAAGCAGAAGATTCGTTTGAAAACTCTTTAGCTAAATTGATCCCTCTTTGGAAATCAATAAAAGAAAAAATGGTTTCATTAGGAGTAGAGAAGATTTGGGGTGATATAGAAAAACCTTTGGTGCCCATTATTTCTTCAATGGAAAAAGATGGTATTTTAGTAGACAAAAATTGTTTGAATAAATTATTAAAAATAAACACAAAGGCAATTATTGATTTAGAAAAGCAAATTTATAAATTAGCAGGTAAAAAATTTAATATTAATTCACCGCAGCAATTAGCAATAATTTTATTTGAAGAATTAGGAATTTCTTCAAAGAATCTTAAAAAAACAACTACTAAAAAGATATCAACTAATGTAAGTGAGCTTTTAAAGATAGAAAAAGAACATTTAATAATCCCTTTGTTGATTCAATATCGAAAAATAGAAAAATTAAAAAATTCTTTCCTTGAAATTTTGCCAAGTTTTATTAATAGTCAAACAGAAAGAATCCACGCAATTTGGAATCAAACAGGAACAGCAACTGGTCGTCTTTCTTCTGAAAAGCCTAATTTACAAAATATTCCTCAAAAAGGTGATATTGGAAAACAAGTAAGGCAAACTTTTGTAGCTGAAGAATCTTTTGCTTTAGTTTCTTTAGATTATTCTCAGATAGAGCTAAGATTAGCGGCTCATCTTTCTCAAGATGAAAAAATGATAAAGATATTTAATCAAGATAAAGATGTTCATTTAGCTACAGCAAGCTATATTCACAATATTTCTGAAGAAAAAGTAACTACTGAAATGAGAAATAAAGCCAAGGCTTTGAATTTTGGAATTATTTATGGAATGGGAAATAAGGCTTTTGCTGAAACAGCATTGATTTCTTTAGAAGAAGCGAAAATCTTTAGAGAAAAATATTTTTCTCAATTTTCAGGATTAAAAACATATTTAGACGATGTTTTAGACACAGCAAAAAGAACAGGTTATGTAGAAACTCTTTTTGGTCGTAAAAGATATTTGCCTTTATTAGGTGGTTTTGGGCGGACAGCTAAAGAACAAGAAAGAATAGCTTTAAATATGCCAATTCAAGGATTAGCAGCAGATATTATAAAAATGGCAATGGTTAGAATACAAAATCTTGCAATTGATAGCCGTTTTAAGAAAAAAATAAAAATATTATTGCAGATTCATGATGAGTTGATACTGGAAGTTAAATCTGAGATAATAGATGAAATAGCGCCATATTTAAGAGAAGCTATGGAAAATATTACTCAATTAACAATTCCTTTAAAAGCAGATATTAGGACTGGGAAAACATGGGGAGATATGGAAAAGTTAAATTATTGAGATTAGTATTAAGATATTTTATAAAATATGTTTAAATTTTTTCGAAAATTAAAAAAACATTTTACCTCATCCCAGTTATTAGTTTTCTGGTTTTTTGGGGGAATTCTTGTTACTCAATTAGTGTTTAATTTTTTTTGGGTTGATTGGCCCTTAAATTTGATTATTAGTGTTGGTTTATTAATTTTCTATTTTATTGTATTAGTTATTTTGTTAGATGCGGTTGATTATGCTGAAAGTTTGAATATGGAGAGAAATCAGGTTAATGCAATTATAAGTAGCATTAATGACCCAGCTATTTCTTATGGCCAGAATTTTGAAATTGTATTAGTTAATGGAGCAATGGAGAGGTTTATTGGTTTAAATAGAAAAGAATTAGTTGGAAAAATTATTACTCCAGAATTAAGCAATGATCCTCGTTATGGTATTTTAACTAAATTGATTTTTCCGAGTTTAGCTCCAATGGTTTTAGAAAAATCAGTAGATACTTATCCTGAAAAGATAAAAATAAAGTTTTTTCAGCCTAGGGAATTAATTTTAGAAATAGTGACAACTAAAGTTATTGATGAAAAGGGAAAAACTTATGGGTTTTTAAGAATAATTCATGATTTAACAAAGGAAGAAATGTTAAAGAAAACTCAATCGGATTTTATTACGATTGTTGCTCATCAGCTACGTACTCCAATGTCTGGACTGGCTTGGATTTTAGAAATTCTAGCTAATAAAGAAACAGGTTCTTTAAATGCTGAGCAAGAAAAACTTTTAACTGATGGACAGAAAGCATTAAAAGAAAGCTTGAAAACAGTAGAAGATTTATTAAATGCTGCTCAGATTGAGGAAGGAAGGTTTGGTTTTCAATTTATTGTAGCTGATATAGAAAAAATTATTGAAGAAATATTAATTAAATTTGAACCAGTAGCTCAAAAAGATAATATAAAATTAATATTTCATCGGCCTGAATTTGGGCTCAAACCTTTTGTTATGGATCCATTAAGGATAAAATTAGTCCTAGAGGTTTTAGTTGATAATGCTTTAAAATATAATGTTCAAAATGGAGAAGTAAGAATTAGGATTGAACCAATGGAAGATAGGTCTTTTGTTTTGGTTTCAGTTGAAGACACAGGAATTGGGATTTCTTCAGAAGATTTGCAGCGATTGTTTACTAAGTTTTTTAGATCTCAAGCAGCTTTGAAAGGGCAAACAAGCGGAATTGGTTTAGGTCTTTATTTAGCTAAAAATATTATTGAAAGGCATGGAGGAAA
>CAYRXA010000025.1:0-8489 GCA_964428155.1 uncultured Candidatus Saccharibacteria bacterium | reverse complement strand
ATCGTCAATTAGAAGTAAATCTAAATTACGAAAGCTTTTTTTAAACTCATCCATTTTTTGGTTTCGGATAGCATTAATTAATTCATCAGTAAATTTTTCTGAAGAAGCATATTTAATTTTTATTTTTTTCTTTTTGTTTTTTAATTTATTACCAATAGCTTGTAATAAATGTGTTTTCCCTAAACCCACTCCTCCATAAATAAAAAGAGGATTATACTTACTACCTAAGTTTTCAGTAATTGCTAAAGCAGCTGCATTAGCTAGTTCATTATTTGTTCCGACAATAAAATTTTCAAAATTATATTTTGGATTTAAATTAGTTTCAGAATCAATATTAAATTCTAATTGTTCGTCTAAAACTGATGATTTTTGAGAACGAGAAGATTGTTTGTTTTTAACAAGATTAATTTTTTTTAAAGAATTTTTATCAGTAGTAACAATATATTCTATTTTTTTAATTTCAGGATTTAAATTAAAAATAGCACTCAAGATTTGTTTATGATATTTATTCTCCAGCCATTCTTTAGTAAAACTCGAAGGAACTCCTAAAAAAATAGTGTCTCCTTTTAAGTCCATAATAAATGTATCTTTAAGCCAAGTTAAATAATTAGCTTTTGATATATTTAATTGAATTTCTCCTAAAGCTGACTCCCAAAGTTCTTGGAAATTCATAAAATAAATTCTAATAAAAATTTAATTTTTAACAGTTAATACAAGTATAAAATAAATTGTTGTTTATACCAAGGGAAAAACCTTGTTTCGTGGATAAAGTGTTGATAATTAGTGAATTTGATATTAAATCAATATTTTGCTATGATATATGTTAGCACAAAAATTTTAAAATAATTAATTAACTTAAAATGTCAGTTACTTATAAGCCAAAGAAAAAAAAGAGAGTTCGAACGCATGGTTTTCTTAAAAGAATGTCTTCCACAGGAGGGAAAAGAGTTATTTCTAATCGACGCAGAAAAAAAAGAAAAAAATTAAGCCCTTAATAACTTGAGTTTTTTATAAGCTCAAGTTTTTTATATTGATGTTAAAAAAAAATAATAGAATTAAATCCCCTATTATTTTTCAAAAAGCTTTAAGTAAAGGGGAAAGAAAAGATAGCCAGTATTTTAAAATTATTTTTTGCCAAAATAGTGAAAATATTACTCGATTTGCTGTTATAGTAAGTACAAAAGTTCATCGGCTAGCAGTTAAAAGAAATTTTTTGAAAAGGAGGATTAAACATATTTTAAGAGAGTTAATCACTCTTTTACCTCAAGGATTTGATGTTTTAATTATTACTAAAAAAAATTGTTTGAATATTGATTTTAATGAAATGAAAAATCAGTTAAAAAAAATATTAATAGAAATTTTAAAAGATTAATTAAATGTTTCAATTATTAGTTTTTCAGCCTTTATATAATTTATTAGCCTTCCTTTCAAATTTGTTAAAAGGTGAATTAGGATGGGCTGTTTTAATTTTAGCAGCTTTAATTCGTTTTGCAATTTGGCCTTGGTATAGAAAAGCAATGGGAGATCAAAGAAAAATGACAAAATTACAACCTCAAATTAAAGAATTACAGAAAAAACACAAGCAAGATCCCATGAAAGCAAATCAAGAAGTAATGAAAATTTTACAAGCTGAAAAAATTAATCTTGGTGGTTCTTTTTTGTTCCTTTTTTTTCAAATAGGTATTTTTATTGTTTTATTTTTCTTTTTTAACCAAGCTATTAACAGTGACTGGTCTCCTTTTCTTTACTCTTTTATAAAATTACCAGCTGAAATAAATTATATTTTTTTGGGCCTTGTCGATCTTAAGTCCCCAAGCCTTATTTTAGCTATTATTTCTGCTTCTTTAAATTCTCTTTTAACTTTTATTCAGCCATCAACTGGGCAAAACAAAGCTATGATACTTGGTTTGCCTTTTATTATTTTATTGTTTTACCAAAGATTTCCAGCAATTGTTATTCTTTATTGGATAGGATTTAGTTTAGTTAATATTTTACAAGAGTTTTTGATAAATAATAAAAAGGAGTTAGAGCCGATTCTTGCAAATAATCCAAAGCAATTTAAAATTACTAAAAAAAATGAAAGTGGCGGAAATTAAAAATTTTCTAGAAAAATTATTAACGATCATTGGTTTTACAGATTTTGAAATTAATATTCAAGAAAACCCTCAAGACAAATTAATTCAGTTCTCTTTAAAAACTGATACCAATGTTGATTATAGCGGACTTTTAATTGGAAGAGATGGAGAAAATTTACAAGCCTTAGAGTATCTTTTAAATATTCTTTTGAGAAAAAATACAGAAGATCCTTCTTGGAGGATTATTCTTGATGTTAATAATTATCGAGCAATACAAGAAGAAAAATTAAGAGAAGTTGCAAGAAAAATAGCTCATCAAGTAGCAATTACTAATCAAATAGTAGAGCTCCCTCCAATGAGAGCTCGGGACAGAAGAATTATTCATTTAGAAATTGCTTTAAGGAGTGATGTGATGACAGAAAGTATTGGAGAAGATAAAGAAAGGCATATTATTATTAAGCCTCAAAATCAAGATTAAAAAAATACTTATTAATTATTTTATGGTAAATACCAAGTTCCTTGTGTAATGTTTGTAATTCCTTGATAAGTTCCATATCCACTTGCGCTTGGCAAGGTAATATGCAAATGGTTTCCCTCATACAGTACATATAGTCCGGCATCAGTAAATGTCGATATCATATTATAGTTGTCAGCATTATTTCCATTATAGTTGTCAGCATTATTTACCGCGGCTATGTCTACACAAGTTCCATCTAAGTGGCAATCATCTGATCTTCTAGAAATAGTTGTTTTACTACACACAGAGTCAATGCAAGCATCTGTGACAACCCATCCATTAGTTAATCCAATTAATTTATTTACAAGGGTTTTATTTAAATAAGAATCATAAGACTCCAACTCTGAAGTTAAAGGTAGTTTACCGTTTATTTTAGTTAAATTTTTAATAATTTCTGTTTGTTCTTCGATATCTTCTTTTTCTTCTTGAATTGATGGAACATATATTTCTTTTTCTCCTAAAATATCAGGATTAATTGTATTTAAGATGAGCCAAAAAGAGAATAATAAAATGATTCCAATAATAGCGTTAAATATTCTCTCTTGGGCTTCTTTTTGTTGATTAGTATTTCCTCCAGCTGTAAGATATTGAAAACCAGCAAATAAAATCATAATAAAAGCAAAAATACCAGCGAATCTAAAAGCCCAAATAATTATATATTTTACAAATTCACCGATTTCTTTTTGATAATCAAAGTCAATCGTTTCAAAAGTTGGAGCGTCAAGATCAGGATTAGGCATAACGTTTTGAGAACTTTCTTCAGCAAAAATTGATGTAGAAGTGAATAGCAAGAAAGAAAAAAGAAAAAGAGATAGTAAAATAATACTAATTAATTGTACATTCGGAATATTTTTACGATTCATATCAATAGTAAAAAAGTAGAAAGTATTTTTATTTAAATTCAATTATTTGTCCTGCTTTAATGAATCCTGGTAAGCCTACTTCCCATTTGTAATATTTAAAAGTAGGAACCGGGATTGTTTGAGTTTTTGTTCCAGTAGGAAATTTTTCTTCATAAAACCCTAGCCCAGATAAAACATTGTTTAATACTACTGGGCAAGCCATTGCTACAGCTTGAGCGACAACTGCCCCTATTCCCCAAGGCAAAGCAGCAGCAGCAGTTGTTAATTGAGCGCAGATCCACTGAATGTCCATTCCGCTAAAAATTAAATCTAAAAATTTACTTGTAACAAGCCCAGTAAGGTCTTTTGTGCTTTCTAGTATTGTAGTCATTATTCCTTGTAATTGTTCTGGAATAGATTGACTAAGATTTATAGCATTAATCAAAGCTGCTTTGTCTTCACTAGAAATATTTGGAGCTTTTTGTATAGCACTAATGGCAAATTCTTTTAAATCTTCTGGAATAGGTTGATTTTGGTTAACTATATTTACAAGATCTTGCACTGCTTCATCTGCTAAGCCAGTTCTTTTTGCTAAATCTTCTAAGGTATTAATGCCTTGTGCTGCTGCGCTTGCAGCTGATTGTTGTTCAGATGAGCCGACAATATATACTGGATAAGCATTTGCACTACTACCCCCACAACTAGAAGTTAAGGGGTTACTATCTATAGTTTGAGTAGCAGATTCACCAGCACAGGCTGCATTACATTTTATGCTGCAAGAATATTCTCCGTTTGTGTCTTTGACACATTTTCCTGTATCAGGATTACAAGAATAGCAGTTTTGTATATTTGGATCACAGGCTGCATTTGCTTGTATTGGCACGATAAATAAATTCCAAATTAATAGGTTAAGAAGAAAAGCAGATAAAAGGAAGTGAGATATCTTATTATAGAATTTTTTTGGATACATATTTTTGTTATTAAAATTTATTATTTTTAAGTTGATAAAGAAGTAATTTTACTTGTTTTTTCGATAGTTTCTTTAATAGAGGTTGGTGATTTTTCAAATATATAACAAAGTATAACAGTCAAGGTGGCTGCAGGCAAGATAGGGATTAATTGGTCTATGGTTGAGCCAATAAAAATCCAGGTAGTTCTGATACCGCTTAAAAGAGTAATAAAAAAGATAAAAGCAGTAAAAGGGAGACAAATAATAAAAGCTAAAAGTATAATTATTGGAGCAAGCACTGGAAGAACAAAAGCCATAAAACCAAAAATAATTTGTAGAAAATCTTTTACAATAGCTGGTATTAATAAAAATAACAATACTATTAGAGGCATTTTATTACCACTTTTTCTTTCTGAATTATTTATTTCTTCTTGCGTTGCGTTTCTTTCGTTCTTTTCTGGTATTATTTCCTCTTCTTGTTCCTCTGTAGGTATTGTTTTAATCTGTTCTTCTTTATTTACCATATATTATTTTATTCTTCTTTTAGTTCTTTTTTAGCCTCTTTAATAGCCATTAGTTGAGCTGGATTAGAGGTAATGATTTGATCTTCAGCATAAGAGGCAATAATTTGAATGGCAACATGTTTGTCTTGGGCAAAAAACAATCCAGTGCCAATAGAAGATTGTAAAAGAATTGTTTTTTCTTGCTCAGTAAGGTTTAAGGCTTTGCCAATTGCATCAATATTTGCTGGAGATTGACGGAGTAAAAGAGCTAAAGAAGAATTAGTAATCAAAGGTTTGCCATAAGGAGAACTTAAAGCATCTTCAATGTCTTGAGTAATAAAAGTAACTCCTAGATAATATTTACGAGCTCTTTTAACTAAGCCAAAAAGAAAAGAAGCACTTTCTTCGTGATTTAATAGCCACCAGCCTTCATCAATGACAGCAATTCTTTTTTTCATATCTTTTTTAATCATTGTCCAGATATAATTCAAAACGACATACATTGCAATAGGTCTTAATTCATCTGATAATTCTCTGACCCCAAAAATAACAAGTCGATTATTAATGTCAATATTTGATGGTTTGTTAAGAAATCCAGCATAAGTTCCTTTTGTAAATTTATAAAGTTTAGCTGCTAAATCTTCTCCTCCTTCACTACTTTGTAAAACATTTTCCAAGTCTTCCATTAATGGTGGGGTTTTTCTTTCTGTCATGTTTTCTGGAAAGATATCTCGGCTAGCATATGTTTGAATAAGGGCTCTGTCTAAAATTATTTCTTCTTGAGGAGAAAGTCCTCCTAACATTAGTTTTATTAAACCAATAAGGCTTAAAATATGGTTTCGAAAAACTTCTTCATTAGTTTCTTCATCTTCTTTTACTAATGGTAATTCAAAAGGATTAATATTGTCCTCAGAAGCAACGGCAATATTGAAATAACTGCCACCAATAGAATCAGCTAAATATTGGTATTCATTTTCTGGGTCAATAATTAAAATATTAGTGCCTAAGAGAAGAGATCGAAGTATTTCTAGCTTAACAGCGTAGCTTTTGCCTGCTCCAGCCTGAGCAAAAACTACCATGTTAGCATTTGGTAAAGCAAAACGATCAAAAATTACTAAACTATTGTTGTGCAGGTTAATGCCATAAAGAATTCCTTTGTTATCTGAAAGATCTAAGGATGAAAAAGGAAAAAGAGTTGAGGCAGGCTGAGAATTTAAAGGATTGGTTAAAAATAGTCTATCAAGGCCAAGAGGAAAAGAAGATTCCATGCCTTCAAACTCTCTAAAGATGGCAGGTTTAGCATAGATTAATTGTTGTTCTAAAAGATTTTTAATTTTACTTTCTACTTTTGAAAGCCCTTCTTTATTATCAGCCCAAAAAGTGATATAAACCCCTACATCAAATAATCTTTCGCTCCCTTGTTGAATAGTATCTCTTAGCTTTTCGACATTATTTAAAGCAGCTTCTAATAAAGGGTTTCTAACTAAGCCTCTTTCTGCTTCAATATTGATTTGAGCTTGAATTTCTGCAGATTTTTTTCTTAAATCCCTTAAAACTTTGTTAATATCAAGAGGATGAAAAAAAATAGAAACATTAAAAGATTCGTCAAGGTTGATGATTGAAGAGAACCAATTTGAAGCTAAATAATCAGGATAAGTTAAGATAAAAAGAGTTGAGCAATATTGCTCCCCTAATTTAAGAAAATTAGTATTAATCTCTAATCCAGCTGGAGCAATTAAATTTTGAAGAGAAGAAAAAGCTTCAGCATAAGCTAGCTCTTTTGTTTGTTTTTGTTTTTTTTGTGGCAAAAAAGGTAAACGCATTTTTTTATTGATTCAATTCCGAAGGAATATTTATTGATTCTCTCTCAAAGGTTTCAGGGTTATAAAGATTAAAGAATAATTCTATTAATTCTTTTGTTGTTAAAGGCTGGGCTTGTAATCCCATTCTGGTAAAATTATTAATTACATTGTTTTGGCGGATCATTAATTGTTGATAATATTGATTAAAATTTTCATTAGATAAGGGCTGAACATTAGAAAAAGCCTGTCGTTTAAGGTTCAATAAGCTTTTATAAGCTTCTTTTATTTGGCTTAAAATGTCCTTAGGTTTAATAATAACAGAATCATAAGGAATAACTACATAGAATTTCTTCTTCATGATGTTATTACCTGTAACTAATCCATTTATAAAAGTGTAATAATCTTCTCCTTGTAATTTAAGTAAATTATTTGTTTCTTGATTAATTCTTTCTTGGAGAAAATTTAAATATGTTTCAATATTAACTCGTCGGGAATGGGCAACAACTTCTAGTTGAAAATCTAAATTATTAAGTAAATTACGCCAATTTACTAATATTGAAGATTGTTCGTTTTCAGACTTTAAGTCTAGATTTATTCCAGAAACAGCTAAAATTGAACGGAGAGATCCATTTTTTAAAATAATCACTCCTTTCCTTATTTGATGGAGAGAAAGAAGAGATTGACTACTGAAAGCTTCTTTTTGTTTTTGTGACATTATTATTTATCCAAGATATTTGTTAATTGATCAAGAGTCTTTTTGTCAAGAATTTTTTTATTTGAAGTTTCTGAAGTTGAGATTATTTTTTGAGGGATATTTTTTGAAGATTTAGAAACAATCATTTCTTTTTGCCAAAGATAATGCTTTGGAAGCCAAAAATGAAGAATAGCAGACATAATAAAATTATATACAGGTAGATTATTTACTTTACCAAAAGTTACAAATAATCCAAGAGGAGTGATAATAGTAAATAGAATTATCCAAAGCCAAAATTGCAAAAGAGCGAATAAAATAATAAGTAATCCAGCAAAAGATAATAAAATCCATAGTTGATTAAAAGTAATCAATCCCATTAATTTTGTTTCCTCTTCAATAAATTTTGGTACTTGATAAGCCATATTAAGCTTGTCCAAAAGGACTCTCTTTTTTATATTTTTGATATTGGACAGGTTCTTGTGATGTTGGTTTTTTAATTTCTTGTTTTTTCTTCATTTCTTTTAATTTTACATCAAGGATATAGGGTTTTTTGTCAGATAGTTTTTGAGATGGCTCTTCGTCTTGAAATTTTTTTCCTTCACCAGAAAAAATTTCAGAAGGATTGATTTCTTCTCTTGGTTGTTTTTTTGGTGTTTCTTCTTCAACGACTTCTTCCTTTTTATTTTGCTGCTTAGAAATAAGAACATTTTTCATTTCGTTTAAGATTTTTGGTTGAATATCTTTTTTATTCATTGCCTCTAATAATCTATTACGAATTTTTTCTTGTTGAGAAGGTGTGGTTGTTGGAGCAACAACTTTTTTAAATTCCTCAGTTTTATCTACTGGTTTTTCTACTTTTATTTTTGAAGGCTCAGGAAAAGAATATTCAGGAATATTTTGAATTTGTTCTTTCTCTTTTTCACTAGGTCTTTCTGTCTTTTTTATTTCTTTTTGCGTCTGTTCCTCTCCTTTTTCTTCAAGAGATTGTTTTTGTGCTTGTATTATGGGTTTTTTAAAAACACTTTTTTCATAAAAATCTTTTTCAATCAATGGAGATGTTTCTTTAAATTGTTCTTTAGCGCTACTTT
Source organism: uncultured Candidatus Saccharibacteria bacterium (assembly GCA_964428155.1). GTDB lineage: Bacteria > Patescibacteriota > Minisyncoccia > UBA6257 > UBA6257 > JAQTTC01. The sequence goes on along the minus strand of CAYRXA010000025.1, from coordinate 19 downwards.
TTTCTGAAGGCTCTGTTGT
>CAYRXA010000024.1:0-2254 GCA_964428155.1 uncultured Candidatus Saccharibacteria bacterium | reverse complement strand
TGGGCAAAGAGCTTTTAAAGGAAACAGAAAAAACTTTTTTCTCTAATAGTTTTAAAAAGTATAAAAAAAAGACGAATGAAGAAATATAAAATTTTACATATCATTACCAGATGGACTTCCGGGGGTGGAGCGGAAAAAAATACTTATTTCACCATTAAGGGTTTGAACAAGGATAGATACGAGGTTGATTTGATAATCGGTGGAGATTCTAAGTCTATGCCTGATAATCTGAAAGGAGTAAAAGTTATAAAGATAAATAGTTTGAGAAGAAATATTCATCCCATAGATGAATTTAGAGCTTTTTTTCAATTGTATTCCTTAATAAAAAAGAATAAATATGATTTAGTCCATACTCATTTAGCGAAAGCGGGAATGCTGGGAAGACTGGCAGCAAAAATAGCAGGAATTCCAATTATAGTTCATAGCTTGCACGGTTCGCTTTTCCATAACGCCTTAAATCCTGTGGTGAAGTTTATTTATAGGAAACTTGAACAATTTTCCGCTCTATATACTACTTGGTTTATCTCTGTTGGAGAAGATTTAAAGTTTCGTTACCTTAAATCTAGGATTGGTAAATCAGAAAATTATTCTGTTATTAGAAGTGGGATGGACCTGAATAAATTCCGGGAAGCATCTGGTCTTTCCAATGAAGAGATTAAAAAAATAAAAAAAAGTCTTAATGTTAACCCTGAAAACATTATTATGGGAATGGTAGCCAGCTTAGAGCCGAGAAAAGGCCATAAATATGCCATAGAAGTAGCCCAAGAAATCATTAAAAAACATCCAAAAGTTACGTTTTTGTTTGTTGGGGAAGGATATTTGAACTTTAAATTAGAGAAAATAGTTCAAGAGAAAAACCTCCAAAGATGTATAATTTTTACCGGCCTGAGAAAAGACATAGAAAGAGTAATGGCTGTTTTTGATATTTTAATATTGACTTCTTTATGGGAAGGGTTGCCTCAAGTTTTAGTTCAGGGAGCGATAATGGGAAAGCCGATGGTTTCGTTTAATGTGGAAGGGTCTAATGAATTGATCCAAGAAGGAAAAAATGGGTTTATTGTTCCCTTGAAAGATGTTCCAAAAATGATTGAAAAATTAGATTATTTGATTTCTAATTTAAAAATGGCTAAGATGATGGGAGAAAACGGAAAAGAAATTGTCAATCAAGAATGGGAGATTGATAATATGGTGGAAAAAACTAATAAACTTTATAGTTATTTATTAAATGGAAAAGAGCAAAGATAGCAAGAAAAATATTTTAGTAACGGGAGGGGCCGGATTTATTGGTTCTCACCTTTGTGAAAGATTAATTAAAGATAATTACGGAGTGGTTTGTTTGGATAATTTTAATGATTTTCTCTATGATCCGAAGATAAAGGAAGACAATATTAATGAAATAAAAAAATATCCAAGGCTTAGATTAATAAAAGGTGATATTTTAGACAGCAAGTTGCTTGATAAAGTTTTTTCAAAATATAAAATTGAGAGAATAATCCATTTAGCTGCACTTGCTGGAGTAAGATCGTCTCTTCTCTCTCCCGGTGACTATGTAGACAATGACATTAAGGGAACGGTTAATCTTTTGGAAAAGGCAAAAGAAAACAAGGTTAAGCAATTTATTTTTGCCTCTTCCTCTTCTGTCTATGGAATGAACAAAAAAGTTCCCTTTTCTGAAAAAGATGATGTCAGTCTTCAAGTTTCCCCGTATGCTGCAGCCAAAAGAGCGGCTGAAATTTATTGCCAGACATATTATTATTTATATAAAATCCCTACTGTTATTCTGAGATTTTTTACGGTTTACGGGCCAAGACAGAGGCCAGAAATGGCAATTCACAAATTTACTAGACTTATGAAAAATGATAAATCTATTCCAGTTTACGGAAAAGGAAATTCTTCAAGGGATTATACTTATATTGATGATATAATTGAGGGAATTATAAAGTCAATGAAAATAAAATCAGGAATTGAAATTTTTAATTTAGGTAATTCAAAAACGATAAGATTAAAAGAGCTGATTAAAATAATTGGTAAAAATCTTAAGGCGGTACCTAAGTTAAAAGAATTACCTTTTCAACAAGGTGATGTTCCCATAACATTTGCTGATATTAGTAAATCAAAAAAAGTTTTAGGCTGGTCTCCGAAAATTTCAATAAACGAGGGAGTTAAAAAATTTATAAAATGGTATAATGAAAAAGAGGAATTTTTAAATAAATTAAATTAAATATTTTTATATCCATGGAAAACGAAAAACAAT
>CAYRXA010000023.1:0-4937 GCA_964428155.1 uncultured Candidatus Saccharibacteria bacterium | reverse complement strand
ACAATTTTACCTTTTCCATTAGCATAAGCTTCTAAAATATTTTGTTTACCAAAGATAATTCCTCCTGTTGGAAAATCAGGACCTTGAATAAAATTCATTAAATCTGCAACTGAAGCATTTGAATGATCTAATAAATGAATAATAGCATCAGCTATTTCTTTTAAATTATGTGGGGGGATATTTGTAGCCATCCCTACTGCAATCCCCATTACTCCATTAAGAATAAGCTGAGGAATTTTTGCTGGAAGATACTTAGGCTCCTCTCTAGTTCCATCATAATTTGGAATAAAGTCCACTGTTTCCTTTTCTAAATCTTCTAATATTTCTTCTGCTAAAGGAGTTAATTTAGTTTCTGTATACCTCATCGCAGCCGCAGGATCACCGTCTATTGACCCAAAATTACCTTGACCCTTAACCAAAGGATAACGTAATGAAAAATCCTGAGCCATTCTTACTAAAGCATCATATACAGCAGCGTCACCATGAGGGTGATATTTTCCCAAAACTTCTCCTACTACAGTAGCTGATTTTCTAGATTTCAAACTAGCTCCTAGCCCTAATTCCTTCATAGCGAAAAGAATCCTTCTCTGAACAGGTTTTAATCCATCTCTAGCATCAGGCAAAGCTCGAGAGATAATAATAGACATTGCATAATCCAGATAAGATTCTTTAAGCTCTTCACCTATATCTCTTGATTGAACTGACTGATGATTATTTTTTTCTAATTCTTTTTTTTCTTTTTCTTTCATAAATTAATCAATTATTGCTTATTAAGAACTATTAATTTCGTTTCTTCTGGCAAATTATTTTTTCTGATCACTAATTTATCCATCACCTCTGGTTTCTTGCTTATAGACTTTATAAATTTATCAAGTGGATCTAATTTAATCTTTAAATTAGGCAAAGCATAATGCATTGGAATAATTATTTTAGGCTCAATTTGATTAATAAAAGAGATTGCTTCCTCAGAATCAATTGTATAATTTCCTCCAACAGGAACTAAAAGAATATCAGTATTAGAAACTTTTTCTAAAATTTCTTCTTTTAGTTTTGGTTCCCCTAAATCCCCTAAATGGCAAATCGTAATATCTTCTGATTCTAAAAGATAAATTGTATTCTCCCCTCTTTCTTGCCCTCTTTTTTTATCATGAAAAGTTAAGAGACCCTCAATACAAATTCCTCCTGTTTCTATTTCTCCAGGACCTTCTAAAATAAAAGGATCGCCCATAACAACGCTTTTGTTATTATGGTCCTCATGCTGATGAGTAACCAGAAGAACATCTGCCTTAAACCGCGAGGGCTTTAAGCCAGTAGCTGCTTCTGAATAAGGATCAATAGCAATCACCTTATTTTTAGTATCAAGGCGAAAAAAAGAATGACCAAACCATTGAATAATCATAGTACTTTATCTTAACATTTTTAAATTATTATTTCTAATATATTGATTTATTAAAAATACGAATACTAAAAAAAGTAATAACAAGATTAAAAATCAAAAGAACAATAACACATAACAGCAAAGGGTGTGAAGTTATAATTAATATTTCCTCTTTTCTTAAAGACCCAGAAAGAATAACCCAACGCAGAGCATCGATGCCATAAGTTAAAGGATTATAATTAGCTATTTTGACCATCCAAGAAGGAGCATTGCTTAAAGGAAAAAACGCACCTGAAAGAAAAGCCATGGGAGCAAAAATAATTTGCGAAATAATAGAAAAACTTTCCATTTTTTTAAGACGAGAGATAAGAAAAATTCCTAAAGCAGCCATGCCATAACTAATCAGAAAAATCACCAATATAGTTTTTATAAAAAGAAATTTATTAAAATCAATTCCTAAATACGGAATTATTAATAAAATTAAAGCCCCCTGAATTAAAGCTGTAGTTGTTGCCCCTAAAATTTTACCTAAGATAATATAAGAACGACTAATTGGAGAAACTAAAATTTCTTTTAAAAAACCAAATTCTCTGTCCCAAACAATAGATATTGTTGAGGAAATAGCCATAATACTAATGCTCAAACCTAAAATTCCTGGAAAGAAAAACTGAACAAAATCATACCCTAAAGCAGAAACAGAAAACATTGTTTTTAAACCAGTGCCAAAAAACACCAAAATAAGGATTGGTAAAAAAATTGAGGTAAAAAATTTTACAGTATTACGAAAATAAATAAGTATTTCTCGATACCAAATTATATAAAGAGTTTTTATTTTTTTATTCATTATTTTTTTTAAATGAAGAAAATATTGAAAGCAAAGAAGATAAATCAAATTTTTCTTCTGTCTCTTCTTCTATTTTTTTATTATTTTCTCTAATTTTCCTGCCTGTAATTTCTAAAAATACATCTTCTAAAGTAGGCCTTCGTAATTCCATAGAAATAATACGAGGACTAATTGCTTTTACTAAAACAGGTAAAAATTTATCACCATTATCTACTTTAACCCTTAATTCTTTACCAATTAATTTTATTGGATATTTGGCAAATTTCTTTTGAAACTCTTTTTCTGCTAATTGATTATCTTCTGTCCTAAAGAAAATAATATCTTCACCAATCATTTTTTTTAAATTCTCTGGACTATCAACAGCAACAATTGTACCATGATCTAAGATAGCTATTCGATCACAATTCTCAGCTTCGCTAAGATATTGGGTTGTTAAAAAAATTGTAACATTCTTCTTTTTTCTTAAAGTAAAAATGTAATCCCAAATTTTCTTTCTTGTTTGCGGATCTAGTCCAATAGTCGGCTCATCTAAAAACAAAATTTGTGGCCAATGGATTAGAGCTCTAACAAGCTCTAGCCTTCTTCTCATCCCACCAGAGAATGTTTCCACTTTCATTTTTCTTTTATCCCAAAGCTCACAAAACTTCAAAAGCTCTCTTTTCCTTTGATTATATTCTTTAAGAGAAACTCCATAAAGCATGGCATGAAGATAAAGATTCTCTTCAGCAGTTAAATGATTGTCTAGAATAGTCTCTTGAAAAACTAACCCAATTGATCTTCTAACAGCTGCTGATTGATTATTAATATTGTAACCATTCACATAAGCCTGTCCTGAGCTTAGCTGAGAAAGAGTGCAAAGAATATTAATAATTGTTGTTTTTCCTGCTCCATTAGGGCCTAGGAGACCAAAAACTTCTCCCTTTTCTACAGAAAAAGAAACACCGTCAAGGGCGTTAATATTTTTGTATCTTTTTTTTAGGTTTTCTACTTGAATAACCTCTGAAATATTCTTTTTATTTTCTTCAATTTGCTCAGCTTTCTCTGATAAAGAGCTCATAAAAATTCAATTTTACCTTAATTTTATTTATATAATCCCCATTTTTTCTTTTACTTCTTGAATTGTTTGCTTGGCAATTTTAGAGGCATATACTTTACCCTGCTTTAATATCTCATCAACCAATTTAGGATTTTCTTGATAATATTTTCTTTTTTCCTGAATTGGTTTTAACTCTTCATATATTGCTATTGCTAATTCTTCTTTTAATAATTTATATTGTATACCTTTTTTAATATAAAGATTTTCATAGCTTTTTCTTTTCTCTTTTCCTTTAAATAATTCTATTAACTCCAGCAAAACAGCCACCCCTCCTTTATTTGGCACTTTTTTACCTTTACCTGAATCTGTTGGAACTTTAGACAATTTCTCCTTAATAACATTTAAGGTATCAACAAGGTTAATATAACTGCCTTTTTTTGATTTAGACATCTTTCCTTCTCCTGTTAAAGAAGGAATGTATGATGAAGGCATAAAATATGCCTGTGGCTCAGGAAAAGTTAAGCCAAAACGACGATTAAAAATCCTAGCAATTTCTCTTGTAACTTCTAGGTGAGGAGACTGATCTTTGCCCACTGGAACAAATTGAGCTTTATAAAGCAATATATCAGCTGCCATTAAAACAGGGTAATAAAAAAGCCCTATATTTACATACTGAGGTTGTTCTTTTTTCTTCTCCTTATAAGTAGGTAATTGTTCTAAACGAGAAACAGGATAAATTGTGCCTAAAAGATAGGCTAATTCAATATGTTCTGGAACTTGAGATTGAACTAAAAAATGACATTTTTTAGGATCTAACCCACAGGCTAAATACTCTAAAATCACTTCACGGATTTGATCTTGATAAGTTTTTGGCTCATAAGGGGAAGTTATCCCATGAAGATCAACTACTGCATAGACACAATCATAATTTTTTTTGTTTTGAAGTTCTATATAACCTTTTAAACCGCCTAAATAATTTCCTAAATGAAGGAAACCGGTTGGTCGAGTTCCGGAAAAAATTCGAATTTTTGAATTTTCTTTTTTTATCATTGATTTTATATCAATCAGAGCGGGTAACGGGATTCGAACCCGTGCCTGAACCTTGGAAGGGTTCCATACTACCACTATACTATACCCGCAAATAAAAAGACCTAAAAAAGATCTTATATTTATTTTAACTCTTCTTTTACAAAAAATCAATTAGAAAAACTCATAATAAATAAAAACTGTAAATTATTAATTTTTACTTTCTTTTATTAAATCAATTTTCTTATTTGTCCTTATCTATTGACAATTACTAAATAAAATTATATTATTTGTTCGCTTCATTAATTCTATATTAAACAAAGATAATTTTCTATTGACAATTAAAGTATTATGTGATACTATTGTAATAATCGCTTAAACTAATAAAAGTTAAAAAATAAAATAATTAAAAAGTATATGAAATTATTTCACTTCACAAAAACACAAAAAAGTTCAATTTTAAGCCTAATGTTAGGTGGATTTTTAATGTTTGGGTTATTAGCACCAATTTTTACTAATGCTGCTATTTTAGTTACTGGCACAAGCATTGTTAGCACAACAACCACAAGACCCTCTTCTAGTGGTAGTAGCAATTCTACTCCTACCTCTACAACTCACCCTTTATGTCATGGTCCTTCTTGTACCACAACAAC
>CAYRXA010000022.1:0-11407 GCA_964428155.1 uncultured Candidatus Saccharibacteria bacterium | reverse complement strand
AATAAAGTTTACCAAGGAGATTTAATAGGCCGTATGGGAGATACTGGAAATTCAAATGGTTGTCATCTTCATTTTGAAGTTCGTGGGGCTCAAAACCCTTTTATTAAATAAAATAGCGGCAGAAAATACATTCTGCCGCTTTTATATATATTAAGATACTAATTTATTCTTCTTTTTTAGCGCATGAAAGGCAAGATTTTGCTGCTGGATTAGCTTTTAAACGACCTATTTCAATATTCTTCTTACAGATTTCACAATGGCCATAACTATCATTGCTGATTTTCTCTAAGGCTTCGTTTACCTCTTTTAAGCGTGATTCTAAGGCATATTCAATTGCTAAAAGGTTTTCATATGTTTCTAGCTCTTCTGCGCTTTCGTCTGGTGCAGAAGAACGTCCTCCAAGGTCTGGAAATCGAGTATCATAATCGTCTGGTAATTTCTTATCTTTATCAGCAAATTTTAATAAGTCCTCTTTTAAGAGGGCTTGTTCATTCTCTAATTTCTTTTTTATTTCTGTAAGTGTTTTTTTATCCATAGATTTATTAACAGATATTGTATCATAAAAGTAAAAATTTTAAAAGTCAATTGACGTTAATAAAAAAAATTGCTATTATTTAAAAATAATCAGAAAATATTTTTATAATTTATTGCGGCAGTAGTTCAGTGGTAGAACGTCTCCTTGCCAAGGAGAAGGTCGCCGGTTCAAGTCCGGTCTGCCGCTCACATTAATTCTTGAAATAGAGAACAATAAAAAAAGCTTGCTAATTAGCAGGCTGTTTTTTAATCTCTTCTATTATTTTTTTTGTTTCCCTTACCATAATATCTTGTAAATCCCCGACATATTCTTTTAAGAAATTTTTCTTTTTCTTTTCGTCATCTGTATTAAAAATAGTGGCCATCATTGTTTTTTGAGTATCGTCTAGCTTTTGATAAGCTTCCATCAATGAACGTTCTAAGATAGTGTCGTATAGTTTTGAAACAGTTTCTTGGATTTCTGAAGGAAAGTTGTTTAAAAAATTTTGTTGCATTTAAATATTTTTATTTTTTACTAATTATTAATTAGTAAAAATCAATAATAAATTTCGACCTTTATATTAAAAAATATTTATTTTTTCTTGCCACCTGAAGATTGTTGAACAAGATAATCTACTCCTTTTAACTCAACTAACATGAAAAGAGTAAGGAATAATAATATTATCCATCCAGCTGCGCCAAAAATTGTTTCTAAGCCTGAGCCTGGTTTTTTGATTGATTCTTTTGCTTTTTTTATAGAATCTGTTATTGGTGAAGTTCCCTTTTTCTCTTTAGTAATTTGTTCAATAGTTTTATTTAATTCCTGCCATTTTTTCTGAATTTCAGGATTTTTCATTAATTCAGAAGATTCGGCAAACATTTTAGACATAGCCTCAGGATCTTGCAATAATTTATCAAGTCCCAATGATGAAGATGTTTTTTCTAGATTTTCGGGATCTATTTTTTCTTCTTTTGCTTCTTCTTTAATTTTTTTTAAAAGTTGTTTTTTTTGTTCAATAGATTTTTTCTCGATATCAGATATTTCTGTTATAGCTTCTGTTTTAATTTCAGGATTTTTAATATCTTTAATAATAAAATCAATGTTATCTTTATAAGGAATTTCTTGTGAAGCTAAAATCTCTGCTACTTGCTTTAGTGTCTTGTCTTTATTTTCCCAGATTCCTTTTTCTTGTTTATTAATAATTTTTTTTATTAATTTTATTTTTTCTTTGCTTTCAAGGTCCCATTCTTTATACTTTGAGGCCATGGTTATGGCTAGTTCATTGATCTTTTGTGTTTTTGCTAAATTATAAAACCAGGCTCCTGGTTCAAGCTTATCAAGTTCTAAAATAATTTTTTGAATGCCTTTGTAATTATCTTTGTGTCCGAAATCTTTCCAGCTATCAATTAATTCAAAATATTTTTCTGCTTTTTGTTTTTTTTGTCCATTAGTATTTTCAGGGATATTTTTAATTTTTTCTATCTCTTCATAATGATCTGCTATTATTTCTTTTTCTAATTTTGATTCTTTGTTTTCTGTTTTTGGTTTGGGCTTTTCTTTCTCTTCTTTTTTCTCTCCCTTCGGTTTTTCTGTTTTAATTTCTTCGTTTTCTTTTATGCTTTCTTCCTCGCCTTTTTTAATCTGGTTTGATAATTCTTGGTGTTCTCTTTCTAGCTTTTTCATTTTTTCTATGTCTCCTGGTTTTTTATATTCTTTATTTTCTATTTCTTCATATTCTTGATCTATTTCTGTTCGTCTTTTGTCACCTTCTTTTTCGATTTCTTCTTCGTTTTTTTCTGTGCTTTGGTCCATTAATTCAATCAATTCTTCTTTTGTAAGCTTTCTCCAAATACCATTTTCAACTACCCAACCATTCTCTTCTGCTTTCTTCTCTTTTGGTTCGGTCGGTTCATTATTAAATTTTGGTTGCTCAAATCCCATAATTATTTTTTAGTTTTTATAATATTATCAATGATACCATATTTTTTCGCTTCTTCAGGGGTAAGCCAGAAATCTCTATCAGTTTCTTTAGAGATTTTAGAGATAGATTGCCCAGTATGCTTGGCTAAAAGTTGGTTGAGTTGTTTTTTAACTCGAAGAATTTGTCTAGCAGCAATTTCTATTTCTGTAGCCTGTCCTCCAGCTTCACCCATGACTTGGTGAAGTAAAATTTCTGCATTAGGTAAAGCAAAGCGCTTTCCTTTTTCACCAGCTGCTAAAAGAACTGCAGCACCAGAAGCAGCCATTCCTAAGCAAAGAGAAGAAACGTCGCATTTAACATATTGCATAGTATCATAAATAGCTAAAGTAGAAGTTACTGATCCTCCTGGAGAATTGATGTATAAAAGAATATCTTTTTTGTTGTCTTGGTGCTCTAAGAATAAAAGCTGAGCAATAATAGTATTTGCTAAAGCATCATCAATTGGTCCTCCTAGGAAGATAATCCTTTCTTTTAAAAGACGTGAGTAAATATCATAAACTCTTTCACCGATATTTGATTTTTCAATTACTGTTGGAATTAAGACCATGTTATTAGGATTTTGGATTGCCATTAATTTTTATTTAATAATTTTAAGTATTTTATTATACCAAAATTAGAGATAATTGTAAAATAGTCTCTGGTAAAATTAAAACAAAATTAGTATAATGCAATTTAATATGAAACAGAAAGAATTATCAATTATAATTCCTGCTTACCAAAAAGGAGAATGGATAAATAATACAATAAAATCTTTAATTGAATGCTTTCCTCAAGCAGAGATTATTGTTGTTAACGATGGTAGTACAGACAATACTGAAAAAATAAAAGACATCTTTAAAGACCAAATTGTTTATTTAGAAAATAAAAAGAACCAGGGAAAAGGATATAGCTTGCGTAAAGGATTTACTCATTCTCAAGGTAAGTATCTTATTTTTACAGACGCTGATTTGCCTTTTAATGTTAAGGATATTGAAAGAGTTTTTCAAATATTGAAAAAAGATAAGCCAATTGTGATTGCTCGTAGGAAAGAATTTTATAATGATAAGTTCTATAAAAAATTGCTTAGACCTTTGCTTTATTTAATGTTGATGATCCTTTTTGGATTTAAATATTTTGATACTCAATGTGGTTTAAAAGGTTTTACTAAAAACCAAGGTAAAAAAATAATATCTTCTACTATAATTAATGGTTTTGCTATTGATATAGAAATTCTTTATTTAGCAAAAAAATTAAGCTATCCTGTAGTTGAGGTTTTAGTTGAGCAGGAAGGTTCTTCTTTATCTCCTTCTACTTTTAATTTAATAAAAATATTCAGAGTCATTATTGATCTTCTTATTATAAGATTTAATAAATATGAAATATCTTAAATTTCAGAAAATATTTATTGTTTTAATTTTTATTTTTATTTATGGCTTTTTAATCTACCAAGTCCCTTGGGAATTAGTTTTTACAGATACAATGATTGGTGGTGGGGACACAGGGTCTCATAATTACATTGCTTATTATGCTCAAGAAATTTTTCCAAAAATAAAATGGTGGTCCCCTGATTGGTATGCAGGTTTTCCGTTTTTATATTTTTATCCCCCCCTTCTTTATTATTTAACAACAATATTAAGTTATGCTATTCCTTTAAATATTGCCTTTAAATTAATTACTCTTGCTGGTACTTTTCTCTTGCCAATATCTGTTTTCCTTTGTTTATTATTTCTTGGATTTAAATTTCCAATTCCTTCTTTTGGGGCACTTTTAAGCTTGGCTTATTTATTCTTAGAAAAATTTTCTATTTACGGAGCCAATATTCCCAGTACTTTAGCTGGGGAGTTTTCTTATTCCTTTGCTTTTGCTCTTTTCTTTTTATTTATTGGATTATTGATTAAAGGGATAAGAGAAAATAAATATTTGACAAGCAATATTTTTGTCTTGTCTTTAATGGTGTTGATCCACCCTTTTTCAGTAATAGTATCAATTTTAATAGGCTTTATTATTTTCGTACAAAGCATAATTCAAAAAGAAGCAAAAAAAGTCTTTTTTTATTTAGCTAAAGTTTTTGGTATGGCTTTTGCTTTAACTGCCTTTTGGTCTTTGCCTTTTCTGGCATTATTGTCTTATACCTCTAAGATGAGTTGGACCAAGGTAATTAAGGCAGAAGAAATTTTTCCTTCTTCTTTATTTATTTTACAAATATTTGCTGTAATAGGAATAATTTATGCTTTATTTAAGAAAGATAAAAAAATTCTTCCTCTCCTTTATATAGTTGGTGGTTCTTTGATACCCTTTTTGTTTCTTAATAATTCTAGTATTTGGAATACTAGATTTTTACCTTTTATTTTAATGGGGAGTTTATTGATTGCTGCTTATGGCCTGGGTTCTCTATTACAATTAACAAAAAAATTATTCCCTTTTATCTTCTTATCAATTTTTTCAATAAGTTTTATTTTTTTTTATTTACCAGCAAATATTTCCTACATTCCTTTTTGGATGCAATGGAATTATGAAGGATTACAAAATAAAGATGCCTGGCCAGGTTTAAGAGATCTTTCTGATTATTTAAAAGATCTTCCTTTTGGTAGAGTAATGTGGGAATATCGTTCAGAGTATGATAGATTTGGAACTCCTCGTGTTTTAGAGAATTTACCTATTTTTACTGGCAAACCTACTTTTGAGGGGTTGTTAATTGAATCTTCTCTTTCTGGTTATTTTCATTTTATTAATCAGGCAGAAACAACAAAAACGCCTACTTCTGCTATTGCTGGTTTAAATTATCCTTCTTTTGATTTTGAAAACGGAGTAAAGCATTTGGAATATTTTGGAGCTCAATATTTTGTAGCCTATACTAATGAGATTAAGCAATTGGCTGATGAGTATTTTATAAAATTAGCTGATATTAGTGAGTTTCGTGTTTATGAAATACCTAATTCTGATTTAGTCGAGGTGTTTTCAAATATTAGCTTAGAATTAAAAACTAATCAGTGGCTAGATAGATCAATTGATTGGTATCAAGAAATGGATTTATCGCAGCCAATAGTTTTCTATCAAAATAAAAAAGAGCTTGAAGAAATTGAAAAAAATTTACAAGCTCTTGATAAAGAATCGTTAATAGAGCAAACAGAAATTGAGATTAAGGAAATAGGAAATGACTATTTAGTTTTTTCTACCAATCAATTAGGTAAGCCTCATTTAATTAAATATACTTATTTTCCTGGATGGCAAGTCCAAGGAGGCAACGGGCCATATTTAATAAGTCCTAGCTTTATGATGGTTATTCCTGATCAAGAAGAAGTGATTCTAAAATACTCTTATAATTTTTGGGACAAGATAGGCTTTGGGCTTTCTATTTTAAGTTTGATTATTTTTATCTTGCTTGTTTTCTCTTTGCTCCCCTTCTAATATTTGGAATACTTTCTCATTTCTAATAATCCCTAAAGCAAATTCTTTTAAATTGTTTTTATCAATATTTTCTTTTTTTTCAGTTTCTGGAATTTGTTTTAAGATTTCATTAACTTTTTCTTCAATTTCTTTTTCAGATACTTCTATCTTTTCAATAGAAGCTATTTCTCTTAAAACTAAAGCTGAGATTACTCTTTTTTCTGCTAATTCTTGAAGTTCTTTTCTTAATTCCTTCTCGTTTTTTTTAATCTGTTCAAGATATTTTTCAAAAGGTAGCTGCATTTTATCTAATTGAATCTTTAGCTCCTCAATCATTTTTTCAATTTCATTTTGAACAAGTATTTCAGGAAGATCAGCTTTTGTCTCAGCAGTTATTTTCTCTAATGCTTCTAGCCGCCATTTCTCAGTTTCTTTTTGCTTTTTTTCTAAAAGAAGACCTTCTCGAATATTCTTTTTTAAATCTTCTAAGCTTTTAAATTTACCAACGCTTTGAGCAAATTTATCATCTAGAGAAGGCAATTGTTTTGTTTTTATTTCTTTTAAGGAAACGTTTATAGTTAATTTTTTATTTTGAAGATTTTTTTGTGCCCAATCTTTAGGAACGATAAGTTCAAATTTCTTTTCTTCCCCAGATTTCATATCAATTAAATTATCTTCAAAACCAGGAATAAAATTTCCTTTTCCTAAAATAAAAGAGTAATCTTTGTCCTCCCCATTTTCTATTAGGTTTTCACCTTCTTTTATTTGATAATCTATTGTAACAATGTCTTCTTTTTGTGCTGGGCGATTTACTTTTTCTAAACTAGCGCGGGAATTTTGAAGCCAAATCAAAGCTTGCTCAATTTCTTTTTCTTCGATAGCCAAGGTTTCTTTTTTAGTCTTAGGTATTTTTTTGATGATTTCTTGATAATCAGGCATTTCAATGTGTGGGATAACTGAGACTTCAGCTTTAAATTCTACTTCTTGGCCAGGAATAATTTTTGTGATATTAATGCTTGGATAACCAATTGCTTGAATTTTTTTTTCTTTTATAATTTTAGGGTAAATCTGCTCAATTGCTAAACTTGCCATTTTTTCATAAACCTTTAAAGAAGGTAAATGATTTTCAGCAATTGATAATGGGGCTTTTCCTAATCGATATCCATTAATTTGAAGATCTTTATTTAGCTCTTTTAAAGCTTCTTCTTTAAAAGGTAAGAGATCTTTTTGATTAAGAGAAGCAATAATTTCTTTTTTTGATTTTTGGAGTGAGTTAATTTTAATTTCCATTTTTATTTTCTTTAGAATTCTTTTTAGTTTTTTTGTCCTTTTGTGTTTGCTCGTCTTGAATTTCTAAGTTTTCTTTATTTTCGTTTTCAAGTTCTGCTTCAGCAGTTCCTCCTTCTATTTTTTCTTCAGGAGCAAGAGCTGATCTAATATCAATTTTCCATCCAGTAAGCTTAGCTGCTAAACGTACATTTTGACCATTTTTCCCAATAGCTAAAGACAATTGTTCAGGAGGAACAAAAACCCTAACTTCTCTTTTTTCTGAAACAACTTCTGCTTCTGAAATTTTTGCAGGGCCTAAAGCAAAAGAAACATATTTAGTTGGTTCTTCTGAATATGGAATAATATCTATTTTTTCTCCGTTAAGCTCGTCAATGATAGTAGTTACTCGAGTGCCTTTTTGTCCAACACAAGCTCCGACCGGATCAACGCTTTCTTCATTAGATTCAACAGATATTTTTGTTCTGTTTCCTGGTTCACGGGCAATGGATTTTATCTCTACAATGCCTTCAGCTATTTCAGGTACTTCCATTTCAAATAAACCAGAAACAAATTTTGGATGAGAACGAGATAATAAAATAACAGGACCTCTTCCCTTCTCTTCTAATCGAAGAATATAAAATTTCTTTCTTTCGCCAACACGATAATACTCTCTAGGTATTCCTTCATTAATATATAAAACACCAAATGTTTTACCTAAATCAACATAAACATTTTTTCTTTCAATTCTTTGTATGATTCCACTAACTATTTTTCCTTCTTTTTCTTTAAACTCTGAAATAATATTATCTTTTTCTAGTTCTTTTAATTTTTGAAGGATAACTTGTTTTGCTGTTTGGGCAGCAATACGGCTAAAATCACTCTTAACTTCCAGGGGGAAAATAAGCTCTTCTCCATTTTCGCAATCTGGGTTTATTTTTTTTGCTTCTTCTAAAAGAATATGTCTGTCAGGATTGAATTTAACTTTACGAAATTCTTGATCATCTGTTTCTGCTATGTCTTTTTGGGTTTTTTCATTTTGTTTTTTTGTGTTTTCTTGAGATTCTTCATTTTCTATTTCTTCATCAGTGATTATAGAATTTTCATCAAGGGCAATTTTAGTTTGCCAAAATTCTAAAACTCCATTATCAGGATTAATTTTTGCATGAATTGCTTGAGTTCTTTTTCCGTACTCTTTTTTATAAGCAGCAGCAAAAGCAACTTCTAAGGCTTCAAAGACTCTTTCTTCTGATAAACCTTTTTCTTCAGCAATTTGACGTATTAATGGTTTTAAAGTTTTTAAATCTAGCATTTTTTTATATTTAATTTTTTATTTAAATTAGAATTAAGAAAGATCGCCTTTGGGCGATCTCATCAATACTAATAATAGCTTACGCTTTTTTTAAAAAAAGTCAACCCATTTTATCGATTTTTTAAATATGTTTGTGTTACAGAGAAAAGTTCTAGTTTCTTATAGCTTTAATTTAAGTTCGTTAATTTAGCTATTGATTTTTAAACGAATTTAATTTTATTAGAAAATGGTTTTAAATAAGCTTGTTTTATTTTTAAAAAGAATAATAGATCATTCAGCTTTATTATAATAAGGGTTTTAATCATTTATTAATGATTTATAAAAATTTATACTTTGTTTCACGTGAAACATTGTGTGAAACAAAGTGTGAAACACTATTAACAAAGCCATTTTTTGTTTTTTCATTTAAAATTTGGCTTATTTATGAGCAAACCTGGTATTTAAGCTGGTTTCAGCTCTATTAAGCCAAAAATATAATTTATTGTAATAAAATGTTTCACGTGAAACATTGTGTGAAACAAAGTGTGAAACATTTTAAATATAATTTATTAATAAAAAAAAGGATTTAATATCCTAAGGTAATGATTTTATGCTTAATTTGTTTTTTTGTGGACTCAGCGAGAATCGAACTCGCGTTTCCGCAATGCGAGTGCGGTGTATTACCATTATACTATGAGCCCAATTGACAGGATTTTATTTTTTATAAAGTAAATAATAGAAATATTTTAAATAGAATAGCAAGAATGATAATGATTGACAAGAAATTATTATGGGTATATACTCAAAATAATATATAGTTATGTGGCCAGAGAATTAAAAAATATTTTAGAGAACATAATAAACTATGAATTTTGATGATTTTATTGTAAGATAAAAAGAAAGTTTACTATATGGCAGAAGATGAAAAATTATAAAAACAGTAAAATTGAAGAAATTAAAAAAATTACAATTTTTCCAGGATTAAATAAGCTAGGTCAAAAAGAAAAGTTTGAAAAAATTGAAATTAATAAAGGAGAAGTTGTTGCTATCGTTGGTTTAACAGGTGCTGGTAAAAGTCAGTTTCTTTATGATATTGAGAAGTTAGCTCAGAAAGATACAAAGAGCAAAAGAACAATTTTAGTGAATGATAAAGTTCCTAATAAAGAGTTAAGATTTAATCCCAAAAAAAAATTAATTGCTTCTTTGTCTCAGAGCATGAATTTTCTAACCGATGTTTCAGTTGAGAATTTTTTAAAACTTCATATGCAAGCTCGAGGAAAAACGATAAAAGAAAAATTATTAAAAGAAATTTTAGATGAAGCAAATGAAATTAGTGGCGAGCCGATTTCTCCAAAAATGAATTTATTAAATTTATCAGGAGGGCAAAGTAGGGCATTAATGGTTGCTGATATTGCTAATATAAGTATTTCTCCTATTATTTTAATTGATGAAATAGAAAACGCTGGAATTAAAAAAGAAAAAGCAATAGAATTTTTAATTCAAGAAAATAAAATTGTTTTGATTGTTACTCATGACCCCTCGTTAGCTTTAAACGCATCAAAGAGATTAATTATTAAAAACGGAGGAGTTGTAAAAGTTTTAGAAACTACTTTAAGAGAAAAAGGTGTTGCTTATTATTTAAATTGGGCAGAAAGTTATAGTTTAGATATTAGAGAAAAAATTAGAAAAGGCGAAATGATTGATGAAGTTTGCTTGTTTTGTGAACCAACTAAATCAAGAAAAAAAATATGAAACTTATAATTTTTGCTGGAACCCCTGGTTCTGGAAAAACTAGTATTATAAAATATGTTATCGAAGAATTAAAAGATCAATTTAAGATTTGTTTTGTAAAATTTGATTGTTTGCAGACAAAAGACGATGAGTATATTTCAGAAAAATATAAAATAAAAAGTATAAAAAAACTGGCTCAAGATCTTTGCCCAGACCATTTTGAGGCTTTAGAAACTCCTAAAATTATTAAAGAGAATCAGGATAAAGATATTATTATTTTAGAAACAGCTGGATTATGTTTGCGTTGTTCTCCTTATGTAAAAGAAGGCTTAGGAATCAATGTTATAGATGCTACTGCAGGTCAACCTGAGAGATATGGGCCTATTTTAACTCAAGCAGATATTGTTGCTGTTAGTAAAGGAGATTTAATTTCTCAAGCAGAAAGAGAAATTTTTAGAGCAAATATTTTGAAAGTTAATCAAGGAGCTAAGATAGTAGAAGCAAATGGATTAACAGGAGAGGGAGCAATCGATATTATAGAATATATAAAATCAATGCCTGAGTTAAAAGAAAAAAAATTGACTTTAAAACAATCAATGCCTTCAGCTATTTGTGGTTATTGCTATGGTAATAAAATTCTTGATGAAGTATCTGCTCAAAAAAGATTTCTAGCAGGAAAAAAAATTAAAAGCTTAATTCCAAATTTAAACTGTGGTAAATGTGGATTTAAATCTTGCAATGAATTTATAAGAGCAGTTTTAGACGGCAAAGTTAAGCAAGATAAATGTCCATTTATTAAAAAATAAACTTTATTAAAACTTATTATGAAATTTGAAGTTAAAAAAGAAATTTGTGCTGGTTGTGGAGCTTGTGTCCAAATTTGTCCTTATGGAGCAATAAAAATAGGAAAAGATGGCAAAGCTTACATTGATCAAAAAAAATGCAAGAAATGTGGTAAGTGTCAGGAAATATGCCCTTTAAATGCAATTAAAGAAATAAAAAATTCTAAAAATTAATTTATTAAATAAAATGGGTTTAATAGAAAAAAAAGGAAAAATAGCAATGATTGCTATTTTTGCAAATGTATTTTTAGCTGGAGGAAAAATTATAGTAGGATTTTTTTCAAAATCATCGGCGGTTTTAGCAGAAGGACTTCATTCTTTTATGGACATTTTTGCTTCAGCGATAAGTTATTTTGGTATTAAATTATCTCAAAAACCAGCTGATAAAAAACATCCTTATGGTTATTATAAATTTG
>CAYRXA010000021.1:0-27482 GCA_964428155.1 uncultured Candidatus Saccharibacteria bacterium | reverse complement strand
ATTGTTTTTTTTCCTGCTGGTTTTATTTGTTCAATCACATAAAATCCTTTACCACATTTAACTGCCATTTTATTCTGAAAATTAAAAACTTTTCCTGATATTTGCTCTAGGGACTCTTTATTTTCTGGATAACCTTTTATTATCTTTAATATTAATTCATTTCCTTCAGGATTAATAGCTTTAGTATAAACACCTGGATGAGGATTTAAAGCCCGTACTTTTCTATCAATTTGAATACTTGTTTCATTCCATTGAATTTTTTCATCTTCAGGTAATATTTTCTGACAATAAGTTGCTAAAGAATGATCTTGAAGAACAGGAGATATTTTTCCTTTTAGAAATTGAGGAACTGTTTTAATTATTAAATCGGCTCCTAAAAGAGCTAATTCTGTTGACAACTCTTCATAGGTTAATCTTTTGTCTTGAATTTCATATTTTGCCCTTTGTATTATTGGCCCATGATCTATTTGTTCATCCATTAACATCAAAGAAACACCCGTTTCTGTGTTTCCGTGAAGAATAGCTGATTGAATTGGAGTAGCTCCTCGCCATTGAGGCAAAAGTGAAGGATGAAGATTAATAAATCCCTTTAATGAAATATTAAGTAATTCAGAGGGAATGATTTTACCATAAGCAGTTAAGATGACTAATTCTGGTTTTAATTTTTTAAATTCATTTATAAAATCTTGGTTATTTAATTTTTCAGGCGTTAATACAGGAATATTATTTTCTTGAGCTAAAAGGTAAACAGGAGTAGGGGATAAAATTTTTTTTCTTCCTTTTGGCTTAGAAGGATTAGTAATTATTAAAAAAGGCTTCATTTTAAACTCTAGAAGCTTTTTTAGAATTATTTTTGCAAATTCTGAAGAACCAAAAAATATAAAATGCATATTAAAAAGCAGTTGTTTGTCTTCTTTCTTCTATTACATTCCTTGCTTTATCAATAAAAAGAATGCCATTAAGATGGTCTATTTCATGTTGAAGAACTCTTGCCAATAAGCCAAAAGCTTTAAGCTTGATTTTTTTACCTTCTAAATTAGTTGCCTTAACTATTATTTTTTCTGGTCTTTCTACTTCTCCATAAAAATTAGGCAAACTTAAACAACCTTCTTCTAAAACTGAGGTTTTTGAAGATAGCTTTGTTATCTCTGGGTTAATGAATGAATACATTTTATCATTAACTTCGCAAACAACAATCCTTAAAGGATTTCCTATTTGAATAGCTGCTAATCCAATTCCATCATTCTGTTTCATAATATCTTGCATTTGACTAATAAAAGAACGAACCTCAGCATCTATTTTTTTAACAGGAAGGCTTTTTTGACGTAAAGTTTGATTATCTTTTCCAGTGACTAATTCCATTGTTTTTATTATAACGTATCTTTAGGGTCAATATCAATTTTCCAATTATCTCCAAAAGAAACTGCTTTTAAAACTTTATTCCTTAAATTAAGCTCATCTTTAGTTAATAGAGGAAAAAGAAAATTAAAACCCATTAAAGGATTAATATTTTTTTGAATTTTACTTTCAAAATATTTGTATTTTATCAATATATTCCATTTATATACTCCTTTTTCTTTAAAAATAAATGCAGGAGCTGGGCCTAAAATACTAAAGTTTTTTTGTAAATCCTGTGGTACTGTTTTAGAAATCACTTGATCAAGTTTATTTCTCACCTCAGCTGTTTCTTTATTTCCCTTAGCCTCATTTGGATGAGAAAAAGTTAATTTAATTAATTGAACAAAAGGTGGCCAAAGATAATTTTCTCTCCACATTAACCCTTCTTTAAAGAACTTTCCTTCTTGCTCCTTAATTAAATATTGAAATATTTTATTCTCAGGAATTAATGTTTGAATAATTAATTTCTCTTTTGCTATTTTTCTTAATCTTAAAAGATAAAAAAAGATTCTTTCTTCACTATTATAATCTGGCAAAAAGAGCAGGGGATCAATAGAAGCAGCAATTACTAAATCAGCTTTTTCTAATTGAGGCCTTAACAATGCTTCTGTGCCTATTAAAATTTTAATTTCACCTTTATTAAATTTATCAAAAATTTTTAATTCTTCAGTGTCTGGCATCTCTCCTTCAATTAAGGAAAATTGAGGTAGGGGATTAATAAATTTTTTAAGCTCTTCACTAATTCTTTCCATGCCTATCCCTAAAGGTTTTAGTCGATATCCGTGACAAGAAGGACAAGTATTAGGCATTAATGTTTGATAACCACAATGATGGCAAATTAAAGACGCTGGTAAATGAAAGCTTAAAGGAATATCACAATGAGGGCATTTTGGCACAAAGCTACAATCTTGACAAATGATACTTGTTGCTAATCCTCTTCGATTTATAAAAATAATAGCTTTTTTCCCTTTATTTAAAAAAGCTTGAAGTTCTTGGAGAGACTCAGGAGACATTGCTTGAAAAGGCTTTTTTTTCTCTCCAGCCTTCTTTTTTTCCCTTGGATTAATAATTTTGATAACAGGTAATTTTGGCATTATAGTAAAAAGATAAATAACTAGCTAAAGTAATAGAATTATAATAAGGTTTTTGATCCCATGATTTGTAAGAAGAATTATTGCCATCAATTGTAACTATTAAACCTAAGTTTTGCCAAGGTAAAAAAATAGACGAGCGCCTCCCAAGAACTATAAGTGCTTCTTTTGAATTAATCTTTTGCCATAAAATATTAAATTCTTTAACTTTTAAATCATTTGAGGCAATAAAAATAGGTTCTTTAATATAATTTGAAAACTGAGAATAATAATGCTCCTGATGCAAAATAGTAGGAACTAGAATTAATACTTGTTGTTTTTTCTGTAAACAATCTTTTATCTCTTCTAAAAGTGAATCAAAATTATTAGAAAGATTAAAACTTTTTCTTTTATCTTGAATATCTTTTGTTTCGAGCGGTGTTGATATTTGAAAATATTCTGGAAAATCATCTAGTGATAAACTCTCTGTATATTTTATTAAAGACTTAATTCTTGAAGGAAGGATAGTTTTTAAAGACAAGGAAATAGAAACAAAGTAATAACGAGAAATAAAATCTGCTAAAATAAAAAACAACGGGGGAACAATAGGTTTTGATGATAATATTTTACTTATTGGTTTTAAAGAAAAACGAGCTGTTTTTAAAGAAGCTTTTCTTGAAGAAATATTTTCAGATTTTAAAACAACTGCCATAATTTTTCTTCGACCAAGAGGAACTTCAACTAAAAAACCTCTCTTAAGTTCATTTTTTGAGAAGTAAGAAAAAATTTGTGGTTGGCCAATAGGAATATTAGTCAAAGGAACAACATCAAGAACAAACATAAAATTATTTAAAATTCAAAAGTGTTTAAAGTTGTATATCTTGGGCCTTGAGGAGTTAATTCACTTTCTATAATAGAAACTGCTTTAATTTTAAAAAGCTTATCTATTTTTTCTTCAATTTCTAATAAAGGCAAAAGCTCATCATCATTTTCTTTTTTTATTCTAGCTAAAGTAATGTGTGGCCTAAATAAACGATTTTCTATCTTAAAATTTACTTCATTATCAACAAGGTTTCTTTTTAAGGTTTCATGAAGATTGCTTAATTCTTTAGAAGCTTTACCTTCTGCCCAAACAAGACGAGGAGAAGAGGGAATAGGGCCATAAGTAATTTTCTCTAATTGAACAGTAACTGGATCAAATGAATTTATTGAAAGTTGACAAGCTTGAATAACTTTTAACAAATCGTTACCAGAAATATCTCCAATAAAAATTAGAGTTAAATGCAAAGCCTGATCAGAAACTATTTGAAAAAAAGGATCTTTTAATTTTCTTTGTTGATAATCTATTAAAAAACCCTTTAAATTATCAGGCAGATGAGATGCAATGAATATTCGATGTAAATGTCCCATATTCTAATTTTATATCATTTTGTCTTTATTTTCCAATTGACAACAAGGACTTAAAAACTATATAATAGTTTAAATGAGAAACAAAAAAGAGAAGATTCATTTAATTGGTATTGGCGGCTCAGGAATGACAGCTTTAGCTAATCTTCTTTTAGAAAAAGGATATTCTGTATTTGGTTCTGATAAAAATGATTTTGCCGCTAGAAAATCTTTAGAAAAAAAAGGAGCTAAAATATATCTTAATCATCAAGCCAGTAATTTGAAAAAACCAAGGGCTGTTATCTGTTCTTCAGCTGTTCCTAAAAATAATGTTGAACTTTTAGAGGCAAAAAAAGAAAAAATTCCTTTATTTAATCGTTTTAATTATTTAATTAACCTTTTGGCTGATAAGAAAATAATTAGCGTTGCTGGAACTCATGGAAAAAGCACTACCACTGCAATGATTGCTCATCTTCTTAAAAAATCAGGTCAAAACCCAACAGTTTATATAGGAGCTAAAAATAAAACCTATCCTTTTGGGAGTTCATGGGGAAAAGGAGAATATGCTATTATAGAAACTGATGAACATGACAAATCATTTCTCAAAACCCCTTCTTTTCTATGTTTAATTACTAATGTAGATAATGATCATTTATCAATTAAAGGTCCTTATCAAGGAAAATTTTCTCTTTTAAAACAAGCTTTTCAAAAATTCTCTGAACAAAGTCATTCTAATTTCATTGTTCTTAATAATGATGATAATTTCTTAAGAAATTTAGGTAAAAGAAGTAAAAAAAATATCCTTAGTTTTGGCATTGATCAAAAAGCTGATCTTGTTGCAAAAAATATTTGTTATCAAGGAAAAAATACTCTTGCTAATATTTTTTTGAAAAACAAATTTGAAGGTAAATTAATTCTTTCTGTTCCAGAAAAAGAAAATCTATATAATTCTCTTGGTGCAATCTGTGCTTGTCAAATTATCAATATTCCTTTAAAAAATTGTTTAAAATATTTAAAAAGTTTTTCTGGAATAAAAAGAAGATTTTCTATTCTTTACAACAAAAAAATTGCTGTTGTTGATGATTATGCTCATCACCCTACTGAAATAAAAAGCACTTTAAGAATGGCTCATCGAGTTTTTCCTAAAAGAAGAATTATCTTAATCTTAGAACCACATCGTTATTCCCGAATTTCTCTCCTTTATAAAGATTATGCTCCAGCAGTAAAGAATTGTGATGCTTTATTCTTATTGCCCCTAGATCCTTCTAATGAAAAACCAATAAAGGGAGTAGAAAGTAAGAGAATATATCAGGAAATATTAAAGAATAATTGCTTAAACAAAAACAAACTATATCTTATTGAAAATCAGTCTGAATTATTTGAAAAACTTCTCTTGTTTTTAAAGAAAAATGATGTCATTCTTTTTACTGGTCCAGGAAAAATATCAAATCTTCCTCCAAAATTCATTAATTCTATAAAAAGAAAAAAGATTTAAATTATTATTTTATGAAAAAAAATTTAAAAAACTTCCTTCTCATAACCTTAACTTTGTTTCTATTTATTGCTGTTTGGGCTTCAGGTTTCATTCATGGATCAACTTGGGGGTGGCAAACTAATTTACCTTCTCCTTTTGAAAAAGTAATCAATAAAGAACCACCTATAGAAGTCCCTGAATCTGATATGAGTATTTTTTGGGATACTTGGAAAGTTGTTCTGGAAAAATATGTTAGCAGACAAGACTTAGATCCTGAAAAAATAATCTTAGGAGCAACTAGGGGATTAGTAGAATCTTTGGAAGATCCTTATTCTGATTTTCTAACAGCTGAACAAACAAAAGAACTTTCTGAAGAATTATCAGGAGAATTTTTTGGAGTTGGTATGGAAATTGGGAGACAAGATGGATATTTAGTAGTAATCTCTCCTCTTCCTAGCACTCCAGCTGAAAAAGCAGGCTTAAGACCAAATGATATAATTCTTGCTATTGATGAAACTGACACGATGGGATTATCAACAACTCAAGCTGCACAATTAATTCGTGGAGAAGTAGGAACAAAAGTTGTTTTGACTGTTTATCGTTCTAATTGGAATGAAGCAAAAAAAATAGAATTAACAAGAGAAAAAATCACAATTCCTTCAGCTTCTTGGGAAAAAATAGAAGATGACATTGCCTATCTTAAAATTTATAATTTTAATCGTCCGCTTACTTTAGATTTTTATCGAATTGCTTTAGAGATTTCCTTTGCCAAGCCAAAAGGTCTTATTATTGATGTTCGTAATAACCCTGGAGGATATTTAGATGCTGTCATTGATATTAGTGGTTGGTTCTTATCAAACGGAGATATTGTTCTAAAAGAAGATTTTGGTAATGAAGAAATTAAATCTTTTCGTGTTAGACTTGGACAATCTTTGTTAAAAGATATTCCTACTGTTATTCTAGTAAATGAAGGAACTGCTTCTGCTTCAGAAATATTAGCTGGAGCTTTAAGAGATAATCGAGGAGTAAAATTAATTGGTACAAAAACTTTTGGTAAAGGCTCTGTCCAAGAATTAATTACTTTAAAAGACAATAATAGTATAAAATTAACTATCTCTCGTTGGTTAACACCTAAAGGCACTATTATTCAGGACAGTGGGTTAGAGCCTGATATTAAAGTAGAAAATGAAGAAGATTTTGGTACTTATTCCAAAATAGATTTAGAAAAAGACAAACAATTACTAACTGCTATTGCAGAATTAAAAAAATGAAAATATATCTTTTGAAAGAAATCCCTCATTTAGGGAGAAAAGGAGAGATAAAAGAAGTCGCTGATGGCTATGCTTTAAATTATCTCTTTCCTAATAACATAGCTCAGAGAGCTGATTCTAAAATTATAGAAAAAGTTTCTCAACAAGAAGAACAGAAAATAACTGAACAAAAAGATAAAAAAGAAAAAGCTTTAAAACTAGCTGATAGTTTGCAAACAATCACTTTAGAAATTCCTCTTAAATTCTCAGAAAAAGGCAAAGAAGCTTATGATTCTGTAAATAGTAAAAGAATTATCGAAGAATTAAAAAATAAAGACATTGTTTTAAAAGAAAACCAAGTTCAATTAAAAACCCCTCTTAAAAAAGAAGGGGATTATGAAGTTCCAATAGTTTTAGATAAAGGGATTGAAGCGTCCTTAAAAATTAAAATTAAAGCCGCTATTAATAATTAATTACTTTTATCTTTTTCTTCAGAAACAACATTAACTAAACTAATTTTTTTCATTTGACCAGTAAAACTCTTTTTTCTCTTAATAGAAAATTTTACAATTCCGTCTTTAAGAGAAAAGATGGTATCATCTCTGCCTATATCAGTATTTTCTCCAGGGTGCCATTTAGTTCCTCTTTGTCTAATTAAAATATTGCCAGTTTTTACTGCCTGACCATCAGCTTTCTTTATTCCAAGCCTTTTTGCTTTAGAATCTCTGCCTAATTTTGTTGAACCTCCTGATTTTGTATGTGCCATGTTTAAAAATTAATTATTTTCTATCTTTAATTTAATCTTTTTAAAATATGCCCCACCGTTTAAAAATTCTAACAAAAATTGCCTTTTTTGTCAAAAAGCATTTCTGGTTATGCAGTTTTGCTTTTTTAATTACAAGCCTATCTTTTTCTTCAGGAATTATTATTGGAGCCAATATTCTCTCTCGTCCTCCAATAGCTATAGAAAAAGAATTAATAATTAACTTAAAAGAAAGTCTGGCTGAAATAGAAGCTAAAAACGAATCTTTAAGAGAATTTTCATATGTAGCTAGTTCACGAGGAAAATACTATTATCCAATAGATTGTAACTTAGCAAACAATCTCAAAGAAGAGAATAAGATATATTTTAAAACAAAAGAAGAAGCAGAGGATAAAGGATATATTTACAACACTAAATGCGATTAGATTTATTCTAGTTCTTCCTCAATCTCTTTTCTACTAACATTATTTGAACCAAGATATTTGTATTCTTTTTCTATTTTTTCTGCTTCTTTTATCTTGTCTCTTAATTCTTGAGGAATTTCTTTTAAAACTTTATCAAGTTTTTTAGGATCAATTGCTAGTATTCTTTCCCATTTTTCTAAGGGCTCTAAAACTTCTTTAAGTTTTTTAATGTTATATGAAACTTTATTACGAGTCGTGCGACAAAAATATCCGTTTTCTCCAAAAACACGATTCAAACCTTTTTGATAACAATATATATCAATTAAATTTTTTAAACTTTCTAATTCTGTTTCCATCTTTTCTTTCTTTTCTTTAAGTTTAAAATATTCATCAATCTTTTCTTTAATATCAATCTCATTAATATTGTTTTTTGTTTTGTCTTCGTATAAATGTTTCCAGATTGGACAAATATTACGATAACCACACCAGCCACATAAAGCTGAAGAATGAGGCTCAAAATTACTTTTTTCTATCTTATGAATTAACTGTATAACCTTTTCTTTGCTTTCTTCAAGATCTTGCTCTTTTCTTTGAGTTTTAATCTTTTCATTAAATTTAAGAAAATACAAACTAAGAGTTAATTTTTCTATCTTTGTTCTGGGCCAACGACTTTTTAATCCAATAGCATAAAGAGATAATTGATCATTAGAATCAACGCTCCTTTGAGAAGCAATACGTTTACCTGTTTTATAATCTATAATTTCAATCGTTCCATCTGGTAATTTATCTATACGATCAATAACTCCTGTCAAGATATGTTTGCCATTCTGTTTATCAGGATTTTCATCGATCGTTACTTCAAACCTAGTTTCTAAATCAAGAATTGAAGTTTGATGAGGAATATTTGTTTTATAATATTCTTCTAAAATTCTCATTCCTTCTTTAAAATAAGAATTTTCTTCTTCAGAATCTTGCCATTCAAAACCTTCAGATTTTTTAGGCCAATATTCTTTATAATAATCAAGTAAAGCATCTAGAGCAGGGAAGTGAGGATCTTTTTGATAAAACCATTTAAGAACTTTATGGATATAAGTGCCAAAAACAGCCTCTTTGCTTTTAGGCTCTTTGATTTTATCTATTTGTGAAAATTTATACTTTAGAGGGCACTGTTTAAAATTTTCTAAACTAGAATAACTTATTCTCATATATAATTAACAAAAATATGTTTTATATTATCATGTATTCAATTGATTTTCTATATTGACAGAACATTTAATAATTGATATAATAAAGATACTTGTAATTTGTAATTTGAAAATTAAATATATAATAAAGAGAAAGGGGGATTAAAGAATGAGAGAACAGATAAAATTGTTTGAAACAACATTTTCTAATGTAAAAGCTAAAAAACGTTGGCCTTTTATGTTCCATTTAACAGTGGTGGAAGAAGGCGGTGATTTGTTTGAAATTTATCAAGGCGCTTTTTCTTTAAATCAAGCTAAAAAACTCGCTGCAAAAAAATATAACGAAATAAAAGGATTTTGTGAAGATAATTTTGTTAATTTCAGTGAAGATTATGAAAAAAAGGAGGTGAAGAGATGAAAGGAGGATTTAATGGATGGTTTGATTTAAACACCGGAGAAATTGATGTTCATCTTTGTTATTCTTGTAATTCTTCTAATAATGAAGAAGAATTAATGAAAGAACTAAAAAAAGATTTTAGAAAATGGTGGAAAAAATTTACTAAAAGAAATGAAATTGAAAATCAAGGAAAAAATAAAAACTGTCATTTTAAACGTTGTGAAATTTATGTAAAGAAAAGAAAAAAAATACTTACTGATAATCAAAAAGGTGGATATAACGAATAATTAATGCAGCAGGAGATTAAAAATCCTGCTGCAAATTCTCTTAAAGGAGGTTTTAAAAAATGATTTTTATTGCCATATTCCTTACTATTATTGGAGCCTTGTTCACATTTTTCTTAAATATAATATGGAAAAATATTGCTAGCACTGAAAAGATGAATCCAATGATAGCTTTAGCTATAATCTTTCTCTTCTTGTTTCCAGGATTGATAATTATAAATTTTTAATTCAATACCGGCAAGGATTATTCCAGGCCGGTTTTTTATTATGAAAATTTTTGCTTTCTTCCTCCATGAAATTTTTGATGAATTTCACGAAGTTTTTTATTAGTTACATGAGCATAAATCTGAGTAGCGGCAATATTCTTATGACCCAAAAACTCTTGAAGAATCCTGATATCCACTCCTTGAGCTAAAAGATCAGTGCTAAAAGAATGCCTCATAACATGGGGAGTAGTATTCAACGGCAATCCAGCCATAACAACATATTTTTTCATTGATTTCTCAATAGAACGATTAGTTAATCTTTTAGGCGCATTTTTCTTACTCCGGTAATTTATAAACAATGCTTTTTCATCATCTTTTCGAGTTTCTAAATATTTACTTAGCCAATAGAGAGCTCTTTCTGAAAAATACACAGTTCTCATTCTGCCACCTTTACCAATAATACTTAATTCTAATTCTTCTTTATTATTTGGTTTAATTTTAATTTGATTACGATCAAGAGCTGTCAATTCTGAAATACGCATTCCTGTAGAAAAAAGTATTTCTAAAACAGCCCTGTCGCGTAATCCTTGTATTTTCGAAACATCAGGGGCTTTAAATAATCTTTCTAATTGTTCTAACACTAAAAAACGAACTTGTTTATCACCTTTATCCCGAGCTAATTGTATTTTTTCTGTTGGTAAAGATAAAATATCCTTATCAGCAAAATAATTTAATAAAGATCTTAAAGCAATTAAATAGTAATTTTGGGTAGTTTTTTTAAGAGGTTGGCCAGAACTATTAACACATTGCCGAGATAAAAAAACCCTATATTTCCAAACATGATCAGAAGACAGTTCATGGGGTTTTAAATTACTTAATTCATTCTTTTCTAACCAATCTAAAAACTTCTTCAAGAACCTAGCATAGTTTTCTTGAGACTTAGAAGATAATCCTTTTTGTATTTCCAGCCAATCTAAAAAATCATTTAAATAGGAGGGAATTGTTCGATTGCTTTTTTCCATGACCTTAAGAGACTCTTAACTTAAATTATGCGAACCATACTGTATTTATTTTAACGCATTAAAATGCGTTGTCAATACTTCTCCCCTAATAATAAGGGCTAACTTGTATTTAATTTATAAGAAATTTTAAAATTCTTACTAATGTTTCTAATCCAATAATTAAAAATTCAACAATTATTTTCAAAAAACCTATTACATGAAATATGATTTTAGATATAAATCCAGTAATAAAAACTTCATTAATAAAATAGCTTATATCTTCTAAAATTTTTAAAATGAATTGTGATAATTGATCTAAGTTTTCCATTAAGCTTTTAATTTATTTAAAGCAAAATTAACTCTTTTAATACTTTCTTTTTTTCCTAAAATTTCTGCTATCTCAAAAGGACTGGGCGAAGCTTTTCTCCCAGATAAAGCAGCTCTTAAAGGCCAAAGTAATTTTCCTTTATCTTTTTCATAATCAGAATTTTCTGATATAAAATTATAAAACTTTATTTGAAGATTAACCCTATTAAATTCTTTTTCATTAATTTTTTCTAAAACATTTAAACAATCATTTAATGAAACTGATATTTCCTTTTCTTCCATTGATTTCCACTTTAAATATTCTTTAGGATATTCAACTTTTTCTTGGAAGAAAAACTCTGAAAATTCAAGAAAATCACTTAATTTAACAAGTCGAGGCGCCTCTAATTCAATTACTTTTTTAATGTATTCTGGGGAATAATTATCTAATATTTTAGGAGTTTTGGAAAAATTCTTAATATGATCCCCTACTTTATTAAATAATTCATCTAATGATAGAGTTTTTAAATGTTGAGCATTAAACCAATCTAACCTTTTGAGATTAAAAACAGCTCCCCCTTTTTGAACACGATTTAAATCAAATTTATTAATAAGCTCTTCTAAGCTAAATATTTCTTGATCTCCTATCGGGTGCCATCCTAAAAATGCCAAGAAATTATTCATTGCTTCTGGTAAATAGCCCATTTTCCTGTATTCATTTAAGCCCATTGCTCCATGCCTACTACTTAATTTAGACCTATCTGGCCCTAGAATCATCGGTAAATGCGCGTAATTGGGCGTAGGAAGGCCTAATAATTCTTGGATAGTGATTTGCTTGGGAGTATTAGAAATATGGTCTTCTCCGCGAATTACGTGCGTTATTTTCATTAAATAATCATCAATTACTACAGCAAAGTTATACAAAGGCTCATTTAAGCTCTTTGCTATTACTGTATCACCAATAAGATCTAAATTAAACTCAACTTCTCCTCTAATAATATCATTAAATTTTATTACCTTTTTAGGCATTTTAACCCTTATAACAGATGGCTTTCCTTCAGCTAAATACTTTTTAACAGTGCTTTCTGGCAAATCACGGCATTTTCCAGAATATTTTGGCGATATTCCTCGAGCAATCATATCTTCACGTTGCGCTTCTAACTCTTCTGGAGTACAAAAACAATAATATGCTTTTCCTTCTTCTAAAAGCTGGCTAAGATATTCTTTGTAAATTTCTTCTCTTTCACTTTGATGATAAGGCCCAAAAGAACCATTTTTTTCTGGACCTTCATCCCATTCAATCCCTAACCACTTTAGGCCTTCTAGCATATTTTCTTCATATTCTTTCTTTGATCTCTCTTTATCTGTATCTTCTACTCTTAAAATAAACTTTCCTCCTGTTTTACGAGCAAATAAATAATTAAAAAGACCTGTTCGGGCATTGCCAACATGAAACCAGCCTGTAGGGCTTGGTGCTAAACGCACTCTAGGTCCAAATAATGATTGTGGTGTTTTAGGATCATTCATAATATTATTATACCACGAAACAAAGAATTAAGAAAGTTATAGCTGTGCGATAATCTCCTTGGCAATGTCTTGAGCAGCATTAATTTTAGCAAACTGAGAAGCTGCTTGACTCATTGTTTTTTTCTTCTTTTCATCAAAACTTACTTGAAGAATAAGATCTGAAAATATATTAGTTTTGAGATTGCTTTCTTCAACTACTATTGCTGCCCCACTTTTTGCATATTCATAAGCATTTTTTTTCTGATGGCCTCGGCTTGCCCAAGGCAAAGGAATAAGAATTGATGGTTTTTGAGATGCAGCAATTTCAAAAATTAAACCACTACCTGCTCGAGCAATAATCAAATCACTAATTAAATAAATATCTTTTAAAGAAGAAATATTTGGCATTTCTGTTTCTTCAAAAAAAGGAACTGGATGATAGTATTTTTCTGCCTCTTTATTCTCTATAATTTCTTGAAAGACAACAGTAGCTTCCCTAACAACTTTTTCATAATTATCTTTTCCCGTTTGATGAATAATCTCTGCCTCATTAATAATTCTTGGCAAAATATCTAAGACAAAATCATTAATATGACTAGATCCTTGAGAACCTCCGATAATGGTTATTATTGGTTTATCTAAGCTTAATTTTAACAATTTTCTAACATTCTTAACATCATAACTTTTATCTTCTTTAGGAAATAGATCTAATCTTATTGGATTACCTGTTAATAAGCATTTATTCAAAGGAAAATATTTTTTTGTATAATCAAAGGAAATAAAAATTCTTCGACAAAATCTTCCAGTAAGATGATTAACTAATCCTGGAACAGCATCACTTTCATGAGCATAAGTAGGGATAAAGAAAATAATTCCCCAAAAAATTACTGGAAAAGCACCATAACCCCCTTTTGAAAAGATAGCATCTGGCATTAAAAGAAAAACATAATAAAGAGATTGGAAAATTCCTCCTAGGGCCTTAAAGAAATTGATAAAAAAATTAATAAATCCTGGTATTTTTTTAGTTGAAAAATCTTGGCGATTAAATTTACCAGCAATGATTTTTTTAATTGCTATCCCCTCTTCTTTTAGAATATAAGGTAAAGTAAAATCATCAGGTCCAATATAAATAATCTCATAAAGAAAATTTTTCTCTTGAGCTATCTTTTTAAATTCTCTGGCTACAGCAATTAAAGGAAAAGTATGACCCCCAGACCCACCCCCAGTAAGAACTAAACGAATTGTCCTATTAAAAGATCTTGATTTTAGAAATGAAATATCCATTATTATTTTTTATTAATTATTTTCATGTTTGTTTTGCTATATTACTTAAAAGCCCAATGCTAATTAAATTAATAGCTAAAGAAGAGCCACCATAGCTAATAAAAGGCAAAGGAATTCCAGTCATAGGAAAAAGTTGACACATTGCTCCAATATTAATAAATGCTTGAAATCCAATATTGCAAATTAATCCAATTGCTAGAAATTTACCAAACTCATCAGGAGCTCTTCTAGCTATCTTAAAGCCAATCAAAATTAAGATTAAAAAAAGAACAATAACTGTTAAAGATCCTAAAAAACCAAATTCTTCAGCAATAATTGAAAAAATCGCATCAGTATGACTCTCTGGAAGATAATTAAATTTCTGAATAGACCTTCCAAAACCAATTCCTAATAAACCCCCAGATCCTATACCTAATAATGATTGCATAATATGATATCCTTGACCTAAAGGATCTTGTTGAGGAGATAAAAAAGACATAACTCTTTCCCAACGATATGGAGTTATTTTAATTATAAATCCTAAACCTAAAGCCCCTAATAATCCAAAAAATAAAAATTGAAAGATACTTGACCCAGCAGCCATATAAACTGTTAAACTTGATAGAAAAAGAACCACTAGAGTACCAGTTGCTGGTTGTTGAACAATAATATAACTAACTAAAAACAAAGTAAATAAAAAACAAAGAAAAGGAAAGCCAATTAATTCTCTTCTTTTTTTTAATGAAAAACTACTTAAAAGAGTCGCCAAAAAGAGAATGTAGCTTATTTTCAAAAGTTCTGATGGTTGAAAATTTATAAATCCAATATTAATCCAACGATTTGCTGAAACCCCTGAAGACTGAAAAGCAGGGACAAAACAAAGAAGCAATAAGATAATATTAAAAATTAAAAAGACTAAAGCATATTTTTTCCAAACACGGTAATCAATTCTTGAAACAATCCAAGCAGCAATTAATCCAACCAATACTCCGTGAAGAAGCTGTCTTTTAATAAAATAATAAACATCGCCATATTTTTGTTCACCAATCACAGCTGACGCACTTATTAAAGCTATTAAGCCAACAACTAAAATCAATAAGCTAAAAGTAATAAAAATTTGGTTCAATTTATTATGCATGTTTGTATTAATATATTGTATAATATTTCCTTTTGAATCTCAAACAAAATTAAGGTATAATGTCAATAATATTAATTTATAATACATATGAAGAAAATTCTAATTATTTTTTTAATAATCATTATCTTAGGGATTGGAACGTTTTTCGCTTTTTCTTATTATCAAAAAGATTCTGGCCCTCAAGGAATTCTAAGACTTAAAGCTTATCCTTCAGAAGCTGTTTTAAAAATTAATAATAAAAATTATCAGGATGATAAAGGATTTTTTAACATTCAATTAAATCCTGGGGAACATAATATATTTTTATCTATTCCTGATTATTCTTTTATAGAAACAAAAATTAATATTAAAAGTGGAGAAATTATTGATTTGGGAGACTTTTTCCTTTTTCCTAATAATTGGGAAAAAGAAAATGTTGTTCTTGATGAAAATATCGATCGATTCTATTTAACACCTGATTCAAATCGTATTGTTTATATCAGCAAATCATCTAAATTTGATTGGTATCTTTTCAACCGAAGTACTCAAGAAAAAGAACTTTTTTGGGAAACGTCTTCTTTGCCTCTAGATATTAAATTTTCTCCTAAAAAACTTGTTGCTAATCTAGGTGATAATAATTGGCAAATTGCTTTTTTACCCAAAAGCTTAATTCAAGATAGTATTTCTTTGACTAATACTTTTAAAAAAGCACTTACTGATGCTAGCCTTAAACAAGGAACTACTTCACTTAAAATTATTCAAGCTGATTTTTATTCTCAGGAAGATAGTAACTTGATTATCAAAACCGAAGATGCATTCTATTTTTTTAATTTCTTAACTGGAGTTATTGAAAAAATATATGAAGGAGAAAGCTCCCCTTTCATTTTAGATGAAAACTATATTTATTTTATAAAAGGAAATGGTGTTTTTTCTAAAATATCTTTTGACAAAAAAGAAGAAAGCCAAATTTCTCTTTATAGTTTTTCCATTGAGGATTTAGAAAATGCTAAAATCAGAAAAAAAGATAATGATAATGAATTTCTAATTATAGAAGGATCTCAAAAAGCTTGCTATCTTGAATCTCCGCAAAGCTTACCTTCTATTATTGGAGAGAATATTCTTGATGGAAATTTTTCTTTAAATGGACAAGAAATTCTTTTAAATTCTGGAAATAAAATTGAAATTTATAACTTAGAAAAAGAAATAAAATCCGCAAAAATACTTTATACTGATATCCCTGCTACTTGGTTTCTTAACAATGATTATCTTTTATTTCTTAAAGATAAAGCCTTAAATATTTTCTTAATAAAAGAAAATAAAATCTGGCCTGTAGCTAGTGATGTTAAAAACAATAATTTTCTATATGATCCCTCAATCAATTATATTTTTTATCTCTCTGATAAAGGGATCTTAAAAGTAGGTATTTAATTATTCATACCTTAAAGCATCAATTGGACTTAATTCTGATGCCTTACGAGCAGGATATATACCAAAAGCAATACCAATGCCTGCAGCTACTCCAAAAGCTAAAATAATAGATTTTAAAGAAACCACAAACAACCATTGTGTCCCTAAGGCTATGCTTAAAACAATAGCTGCTAAATAAGCAAAAATAATACCTAGTATAATTCCTAATATTCCACCTAAACCAGTAAGAACAATAGCCTCAATTAAAAATTGATAAAGAATATCTTTCTTACGAGCACCAACTGCTTTTCGCAAACCAATTTCTCTAGTTCTCTCAACAACTGAAACTAACATAATATTCATAATTCCAATTCCGCCAACTATTAAAGCAATTGCCGCTACAGAAGATAAAAGCATTGTTAAAATACTAGTTACCATATTCATCATATCAGCACTCTCTTTACCACTAACTACCTTAAAATCATCTTTTGATAAATCACCTTCTGGATTATATATATTATGCCTTTCTCTTAATATCAAACGAATACTTTCCATTGCTTCATCAATTTTATCTTGACTCACTATTTTTATAGCTGATGATTGAATGTGACTAGTGCCTAATAAAAATCTTTGAACAGTAGTTACCGGAACATATACATATTCATCAACATTTAAAAACATCTGAGTTCCTAACTCTTCCATTACCCCAATAATTTTAAAATTAACATCTTTTATCCTTATTGTTTTGCCAATAGGATTTTCATCTTGAAACAAATCATTATTTATTTTATAACCTAAAACAGCAACTTTTGCTCTGCTCTGAATATCAAAATCAGTAAAATTAGACCCTAATATAGTTCTGCTTTCTGTTATTTCATGATATGCAGGACTGGTTCCAAAAATAGTAACTTTTTTATCATTATTTTGATAAATTACTCTGGATACGCTTAAAACCATTGGCGCAACTAATTCAACTAAAGGGTCTTTTTTTATTGCTTCCATATCTTCTAGAGTTAATGTTTTTATTTCCATTCCCTCCATCATTTGCTGAGTCATATCAGCTCCTTCTAATTCAAAAGAGCCTGGTTCAACATAAACATTATTAGGACCCATGGACATAATTTGGTTCAAAATTAAGCCTTGAGCTCCATCGCCTAAAGACATCATTAATATAACTGATGAAATTCCAATAACAATACCTAAAATTGTTAAAAATGAACGGGTTTTATTCGTTTTTAAACCAATGAGTGCTGTTTGAAAAGAATTACTTAATTTCATAATCTTATTTAATTAAACCATCTTTAGCATAATGCCTTGAATTAACTAATTCATCACTGATAATTTTTCCATCTTTTAATGAAATTATTCTTTTGGCCATTTCTGCTGTATATCTTTCATGAGTTACTAAAATAATTGTGTGACCTTGATCATTAAGCTTTTGAAAAATATCCATTATTTGCTGCCCAGATTTACTATCTAAATTACCAGTTGGTTCATCAGCAAAAATTACTGAAGGATGATTAACAATCGCTCGGGCTATTGCTGTTTTCTGCTGCTCTCCACCTGAAAGCTGATTAGGAAAATGGAAAGCCCTATGAAAAATACCAACTGACTTTAATGCCTGCTCTACCATTTCATTTTCTTTTTCTTTAGAAAAACCTGAGTAAACCAAAGGAAGTTTTACATTATCAAAAACATTTGTTCTTGACAAAAGATTGTATGATTGAAAAACAAAGCCCATTTTTTTATTTCTAATTCTAGCTAATTCATCGTCGCTAAAATCATCTATGCTTTTTTCCTCAAACTTACATTGCCCATCAGTTGGTTTATCTAAAAAACACATAATATGCATTAAAGTCGATTTTCCAGAGCCTGAAGGGCCCATAATAGAAACAAATTCTCCTGAAGAAATATTAAAAGAAACCCCTTGTAAAGCAGGGGTTTTGACACTGTCATTGCCATAAATTTTCTGAAGTTTTTCTATTTCAAACAACATTTATCTTTTAATAAAAGTAATTATTTCTTCCCCTTCTTCTAATCCTGACAAAATCTCAATATATCCTTCTGGATTTCTTAAACCTGTTTGGACTTCTCTTTCTTCAAAACCTTGCTCAGAATCATTAGGAATCCTTACAATTGCCTTTCCTTCTCTCTCAATTATCGCTCTTTGAGGGATAAATAAAACATCTTCTTTAATATCAATAATAATAGTTAAATCAGCTGTCATCCCTACTTTTACTCCAAGTCCTTCTGGGTCAATAGAGCTTTTGATTTGATAATAAATAACCCCATCAATTATAGTTTCAGCAAAATCAACTTCTACCACTTTTCCTTTAAGTTCTTTCCTAGGAAAAGCATCTAAAATTATTATCGTATCATCCCCTATCTGAATTTTTGAAATATCAACTTCAGGGATATAGGCTCTTATTTCTAACTCTTCTTGCTCAGCCATAATACTAATTACTGGAATATTAGCTGATACTACTTCACCTTGTCTAATGCTTTTTTTAACAATAATTCCATCTCTCGGAGCACGAATAATAGTTTTTTCAATTAAAGCATAATAATTTGACACATTTGCTTGAGCAGATTTTACTCTTGATTCTTGAATAGCTATTTGCTCTATTGTTGAACCAGCTAATAATAAATCTAATTCATTTTGTATTTTTTGAACTAGCAAATTTTGAGAAATAATATTATTTTCAATTGTATCAATGTTACTCACTGCAGATATGATTAAATTTCTTCCATGGTTTGCATTAACTCTATGAATATCTAAATAAGGATTGCTATAAGAACAATCAGCTAATAAAACATTGCCTAATTTATTAAAAAAGTCATTAAAAACTATTAAATGATTTTTTGCTTTTTGAATAGCTAAAATTAATTCCTCAAAAGAAATATTATAATTCACTAATGCCAATTCATCTTTCCATTGCTTAAGCTCTCTTTCTGACATTAATCTCGCATATCCTGCTGCTGAAGCTATCTCATTAGTAACACAAGAATCAAAACTTAACATATAACCACTTGCTGCTTCTGCTCCAAAAAAGATATCTTTAACATCTATTTTAATCGCCTCTTCAGATTTTGCATAAGCATCATTTAAAGAATTAATAACTGTTTGATAGTAATTATTTAAATCTTGTTGAGCTTTTGATAATTCTAACTGCTTTATATTTACTGTTTCCTGTCTAGTCCCTTTTTTTAATTCATTTAATTGCGCAATTTCTGCATCAAGACTAGCTTGAGCCTGTTCTAATTGAGACCAAAGATCATTGTTTTCTAAGCTAGCTAAAATTTGACCTTTTTTTACTTCATCCCCATTCTCAATTAAAATATTTGAAACATTTCCTGTTGCCCTAAAAGATAAATCAATTCTTCCAGCTGATTGAACTCTCCCTGTTACTGAAACTTCTTCTCTTATTATCCCTCTTTCAACAATTGCTAAGCTATGTTCTGATTCTTTATTACCTCTTAAAAAGAATATAAAAATAACCAAAAGGACAAGAATTCCAATTGAAATAAGCTTATGACTAAGAACCTTTTGTACAATCTTTTGAATAAAATCCATAATATTAATATTTTTAAATATAACACAAAAAAGTTAAAGCTGCAATAAAAAAGCCATCAATATCTACATATTAATGGCTTTAAATAATAATTACTCTTTTCCTATTAAATACATGAAAATTAAAAACAAAAATGATGATCCTATAAGAAACTGCCATAAAGAAGTAGCCATTTTTCACCTCCTTAAAAAAAAGAATTCATCAAAATCATAGAAATCACCTTTATCATTAATTACAACTGTTACTCCTTCAGGTAATCTTACTACTACAAAATTCTTCTTTCTTATTGACTCATAACCTTCAAATCCAAGAAGAATTTCTTTTAATTTAATCTCCCTGTCTCCTCTTCCTAAATCAGAAAATTGTTTAGAAATAAATCTTTTTATATTTCTCAATACTTCTCTTTCTTTTACTTTTTCTTTTAATGCATTCATTTTAGACCCTCCTTTCTTTACATATTTTCAATATTTCCTTCCTTGTTTATTCCAAAAAATCCTTTACTATCTTCTCTATAAATTACTAAGATATCAGTTGCTTCACCTTTTAATTTTCCTGTAATTCTTTTTTCATAGCTATCAATGATTCTCTTTTTTTCTTCTTCTGTACTATCAGAATAATTTATCTGCACAAAATTTTCTAAAACTTTTTTCTCAAAACTCATTTTTCTTCTCCTTCTATAATTCATTAATATCACGACTTCCTGGCTTAATTGCAGGAATCCCTTTTTTACACAAAGGACAATCTTCTGGATCATAAACATCCATTTTAATTGTTAGTAATTTTTCATACTTAACCCCAAAATCAATTGCACCTCCACTTCGATCAATCAAAGCACCAATACCAACTACTTTTCCTTGTCTTTCTTTTACAATATCAACCACCTCCCTAACTGAAGAACCTGTAGTTGTTACATCTTCTACTACTAAAACCTTCTCACCTTTTCTAATTTGAAAGCTTCTTCTTAAAGTCATTTTGCCATTTTCTCTTTCAGTAAAGATAGCCCTGACCCAAGAACCTAAAGCTAAAGCCATTACATGAGCCATTATAATACCACCAATTGCTGGACCTACAATTACTTCAATTTGATCATCCTTAAATCTTTTGCCTAATTCATTGCATAAATTTTGAATAAATCCAGGATATTGCATCACCTGAGCACATTGAATATAAATATTACTGTGAACACCAGAAGTTAACTTAAAATGTCCTTTTAAAATAGCTCCGGCTTCTTCAAATTTATCCATAACTTCTTTTTCTCGAACCATCATTATCTTTTCCTCCTTATTATAAAATTTTCAAACTACAATTAATGTCTATATTTTATTAAACAATACCACTAATAACTTTCTTAGTCAATATTAAAATGCCTGCTTAACAGGCATTTTAATTAAATAAATAATATATTTTTATCGTTTAGACCATTGAGCAGCTTTTCTTGCTTTTTTCAAACCATATTTCTTTCTTTCAACTACTCGAGAATCTCTAGTTAAGAAACCTTTTTTTCTAAGAATTGATTTAAATTTTTCTTCATCAATCTTAACTAAACAACGGCTTATTCCTAATCTTATAGCTTCTGCTTGACCAAATAATCCTCCTCCTTTTGCTTTTACTGAAATGAAAAAATTATTTTCTAAACCAGTTGATTTTAAAGGACTAAATATCATTTGACGATATCTTTCTAAAGGAAAATACTGTTCCATTGTTTTTTCATTTATAATAAAGCCTGGCTTATCTTTAAAAAGCCTAACTCGAGCAACAGCTTCTTTCCTCCTACCAACAGCCTCAATATATTTTTTTCCTTTATTTGTTGGCGTGCTTTTCTCTTCTTCTTTAACTGGTGTTGTTTTTTTTATCTTTTTTTCTACCATAAATTAAGTTTAGAATTATTTTTATAAACGAATATCTAATCTTTTCATTCTTTTGCTACGTAGTTTATTCTTTGGCAACATTCCTTGAACAGCCATTTGAAGAACTTTTTTAGGATCTTTTTCCCACATTTTTTCCAAACTAGTTTCTTTTAAATGGCCAAGATAACCTGTGTGCTTATAATAAATCTTTGTTTTTGACTTAGTTTCTCTAAACGCCTTTATTTTACTAAAATTCTCTACTATTACAAATGTTTCTCCTGCTTTATAAGGAACATATTCTGGCTTATGCTTATCTTGAAGTAAAACAGCAATTCTTGAAGCTATTCTTCCTAAAGATTGGCCTTCGGCGTTTATGGTAACAATATTTTTATTCTGTTTTTCCATTGTTCTTTAATTTATTTTCTTTATTTTCTGTATTTTCTGTATTTTCTTTTTGCTCTGTTTCTTTTTTATCAATATTGGTTTTCAAAGATTTTTCAACAAATTCCAAAATTACTATTAACGAAGCATCTCTAATTTTTCTTTCTGCTGTCTTAATAATTCTAGTATAACCTCCTTTTCTTTTTATATATAAAGGAGCAATTTCATAATATAATTTGTTTGCTGCTTTTTCTGGAAGTTTCTTTTTTAAATCCCTTAAAGAAGCTAAATTTTGCTTTTTTGCAACTGTTATTAATTTCTCTACTACGATCTTTGTTTCTTTAGCTTTTTCTAAGGTTGTTTTAATTCTTTCTCTCAATATTAAATTAGCAGCTAAGCTTTTAAGCAAGGCTTTTCTTTGATCTTTTTTTCGATGAAATTTTCTTCCCTTTTTTAAATGTTTCATTTTAAAGTATACTCCAATCCTTTAATAATCTGCTTAACTTCTTCTAAAGATTTTTCCCCTAATCCTTCAAGCTCTGATAAAGTCTCTTCTCGGTACCTTAAAAGACCAGCCAATGTTTTAATTCCATTATTAAGTAAAGCTTTCTTTGTTCTTTGGCTCAAATCCAACTCTTCTATTAGAATATCTTTTGGTTCTTTTTTCTGTTTTTTTGAAGAGCTCTTTTTTTCTTCTTTAGGCAATTGCTTTGATTCTTCTGGAAGAAATTTTTCTTCTATCATCTTAAAGTGGTCTTTTAAAATAACAGCTGCTTGATTTAAAGATTCCTCTGGTGAAATAGAACCATCTGTTTCTATATCAATAACTAAACGATTATAATTAGTTTTTTCTCCAACCCTCATGTCTTCTACTTGGAAATTAACTCTTTGAACTGGTGAAAAAATAGCATCAACAGCAATGGTACCAATAGGTATTTTTTCTTCTTTTCTTTCTTCTACTTGAGAATACCCTAGGCCTTTTTCAATTGTTACTTCTAAATCTAATTTTCCTTTTTTACTAGTAATATTTGCTATCACTAATTCAGGATTCATTATTTCAATCATAGTATTAGGCTCAAAATCTTTAGCTGTTATTTCTTTTTCTCCTTCTACTTTTAATTTTAATGCTTGAGCCTCACCACTATGAAGTTTTGCTCTTAATTGTTTTAAATTAAGCATTATATCCAAAACACTCTCTTGAATATTTTCAATTGTTGAAAATTCATGATGAACTCCTTTAATTTTAAAAGAAGTGATTGCAGCTCCTTCTATAGAAGAAAGCAAAACACGCCTTAAAGCATTTCCAATTGTTAATCCATAGCCAGGATATAATCCTTCTATAGCAAATTTTCCATAATTTGCTTTCTTTTCAATGTTTATTATTGATAAAGGTAAATGAAACATATTAATAAATTAATAAATATTTTAAATTTAAATTTTAATTATCTGCTATAAAACTCTACAATCGAAGTAAAATCAAATGGTAATAGCAATTCTTGTAAATCTGGATCTGCAATAATTTTACCTTCCATTTTTTTCTCATCAACTTGAAGATGTTTTGGTGGATTGTATTTTTTCATTGATTCTTTTAATGCCTTAAAAGGCTCTTTGCCCATACTCTGAGGCCTAATAGCAACAATATCTCCTCTTTTGAGAATCGTAGAAGGTATATCATGCCTTCTTCCATTAAGAAAAAAGTGACCATGACTGACCAAATGGCGAGCACTTGTTCTTGAAGGAGCAAATCCTAAACGAAAAACAGTATTATCAAATCGATTTTCTAATAATTGAGCAAAAGCATCTGGAGTAGCTGTTTCTTTTTTAAGAGCTAATTTAAAATATCTTCTAAATTGTTGTTCTCTTATTCCATAAGTTAACTTAACTTTCTGTTTTTCAATTAACTGCTTACCATAAGCAGTTGGAGCTTTTCTTCTTTTCTGTTTACCAGAAATAGCAAAACCTCTTCTTATCAAAGCGCATTTTGGAGTAAAACATCTTTCTCCTTTTAAAAACAATTTTTCTCCAACTGCCCTACATTTTTTACATTTGTCATCTAACATGCCAATTTAATTAAAAATTTATTTTTATACTCTTCTTGGTTTTTTAGGTCTAGGACCATTATGAGGAACTGGGGTTACGTCTTTAATCATTATTATATCTAATCCTTGATTAGCAAAAGAACGAATAGCCATATCTCGGCCGCCACCAATACCTTTTAAATAAACCTCTACGGTTTTCAATCCGGTTTTTTTAATTTTTTCCATCAA
This sequence comes from uncultured Candidatus Saccharibacteria bacterium, assembly GCA_964428155.1. Lineage (GTDB taxonomy): Bacteria > Patescibacteriota > Minisyncoccia > UBA6257 > UBA6257 > JAQTTC01. Next base: position 2,999 of record CAYRXA010000021.1, on the reverse strand, counting down.
AACACCCACTACTTTTGAAGCAGCAAAAGGAGTAGCTTTTTTAGGCCCTCTAAAGCCTAAAGATCCAGCTGAAGACCAAGCAAGAGCATTCCCTTTTAAATCAGTAATGAGAATAACTGTATTATTATAAGAGGCATTAATATAAATTCTGCCTTTCTCTATTATTTTTTTAACTGAGGCTTTTGATTTTGCAGAAGTAAGTTTTTCTTCTGTCTTACTACTGTCTTCACCTGTTTTAGTAATAACTCTCTTTTTTCCCATAAGGATATAAATTTATTATGTTGGGCTTGATGCTTTTCTCTTACCTGAACCCACAGTTCTTCTTACATTACCTCTTGTTGTCCGTGAGTTTCTTTTTGTTCTTTGTCCTTTTGTTGGCAATCTTTTAATATGTCTTGTTCCTCGATAACTACTTATATTTATTAATCTTTTTATATTAACTCTTACTTCTCTTTTTAAATCACCTTCTGTTTTAATTTCTTTCTTTTCAAGAAGTTCTTTAATTGTATTAAATTCTGTTGAAGTTAAATCTTTTGCTTTTTTTGCAAAGTCAATTCCCGCTTCTTCTAAAAGCTCTTCTGATAAAGATTGCCCTATTCCATAGATATAAGTAAGGGCAATATTAATATTTTTATTGTCTGGAATATTAATTCCTAAAAAACGAACCATAAAACTATTATTTAAATACTTTAACCCTGTCTTTGTTTATGTTTAGGGTTAATACAAATTACGTATAAACGACCTTTTCTTCTCACGATCTTACAATTCCTACAAATTTTTTTTACTGAAGCTCTAACTTTCATAATATTTCATAATAAGGGTGGCTTTGCCTTAAAGACAAAACCCTTTATAGCCGATAAACAATGCGACCGCGAGTAGAATCATAAGGCGACATTTCAACAACAACCTTGTCGCCAGGAAGAACTTTAATAAAATGAAGACGAAGCTTGCCAGCTAAATGAGCTAAAACCTCTTCCCCTCCTTCGTTCAAGCGGACGCGAAACATAGTATTTCGTAAAGACTCGACAATAACTCCTTCCTTACGAATCGCTTCTTTTTTCTGTGCCATAAAGTGTTATTAGTTTATCAAAATAACGTATTTTAGTCAATATTTTCTTGTTCTTGCTCAAAATTAGCATCAATTAAAATATTGGTTTTTTGCAAAGAATTAGGAACTTTTTTAATCCAAAAAGGCCAAAACTTTATTTTTACTTCTTCAATTCCAGGATTATTTCCAAAAATCTCATCCAATTCTCCTTGATTTTTTCCAATAACTGATCCTTTTATTTCTTCTAAATCAAGTTGGTGACATAAAAATTGATTAGCCTTAACAGTTACTTTAAGAGACCCCTTGTCAAAATCTGTCTCTAGATCAGAATATTCTATTTCTAAGTCTTTACAAAAATTATAATTTTCATCTCTATCTTCTTCTAAAACTCCTTGAATATATCTAGTAATATTATTTTCATCAAAAGCAATAACTTTTACCGTCACTTCTGCTTCAACAGTAAATTTATCAACATAATCCCCTATTTCTGCATCACTGCTCAACTTGCTAATTTTAATACCACTTTTTGCTCCTGATAAAATTGTTAATCCTGGAGGAATTTTATTTTCTAAATCTTGGTCTATTGATTTTATTATTTTATCTAAAATAACATCTTCTGCGTTCTTAATATCTCCTGAAGAAACAACTGGAACTGAACCTAGGCTACCTCCAGTCATTGAATTTTTAGAAACTCCATAAAAACCATCAAATTCTGGCATCCCTTCAAACCCAGGAATAGTAAATTTACATTCAGGTAAATTGCAAGCTTCTATATTATAATCTGGACCAGATTGATCAGCTGTAACCCTCACATCAATTGTTGAAGGCACTAATTTCCCATTCTCAGTAGTTGCTCCAGGGATAACAGTCCTTGAATCTAAACGAAATATTTTATTATCAGGCGTTTCAAAACGAGTTATTGCCACTAAAATCTGTGGAGCAGTAGAATAATTATTATAAATTGTAATTATACCTTTTGCTTTTTGTTCATCTTTTCCTTGACCAGTACTTGTAAATTCTTCTGTTTCTGTAGAATTAAAAGAAAATAGATTTCCAGGAATTATAGCCTTTGCAGTATCAATTGAAGAGACATTAGAATCAATTAAAACTTCTTTTGTAAAAGGAATTTCCATCTTTCGACTAGTAATCATAATTTCTGCTCGAGCCAATCCTATAAAACCAAGATAATATAAAAGCGCCATGACAACTGGAATCATAAAATAAAAAAATATTCTTTGTCCTTTTTTCTTTTTCTCTTGAATTGGAGAATCAATTATCCTCGCTTCTTCTGACTGCTTTTCTTCTCTTAATTTTTTTATCTCTTCTTGTATTTCTGGACTTGTTTCCATCTGCGTAATCGTAATTGATTCTTCTTGCATTTCTAAACTTATCTGAGATTCTTCTTCTTGAGTTTCTGGCTCTTCAATTTCTTCAGGCGCTTCTGAAAAAAGACTAGGCTTCAATTCATGAGGCGGAAAAATATCTTTAACTTTTTTTCTTTTTTTAGGAGAGTTTTCCATTATATTTTTAAAATTTAATTTAGTATATCATAAATAAGCAAAAAATGACAAGACATTTTTATTTTAAAACAGCTTTAACTCTTCTAATGCCTGCACCTGATGATTCTTCTTTTGTGATTTTAAAATGACCAAGCTCACCAGTTGATTTTGAATGAGGGCCTCCACAAATTTCTTTTGAAACAAAATTATTTTTTTCTCCAATAGTATAAACTTTAACTTTTTCACCATACCTTGATTCAAAAACCCCAGTAGCTCCTTGTTTTTTTGCTTCTTCTAAAGGCATCTCTTCAAAAGCAACGGGCAAATCATTCCTAATTGCCTCATTGACAATCTCTTCTATTTTTTTAATTTCTTCTTCAGTGAGTTTATTAGAATGAGAAAAATCAAAACGTAATCGTTCAGCTGTAATATTAGATCCTTTTTGCTCTACA
>CAYRXA010000020.1:0-38814 GCA_964428155.1 uncultured Candidatus Saccharibacteria bacterium | reverse complement strand
GTTTTTATTTTTACTATTGAAAGTACTTTCTACTACATTTTTGGCTCCACCGATTTCATGACCATATGTAGAAGGGGTGTTTCTTTGAAATCTATAGTTTACTTTTCTAGCTACCATAGAATTTGCACCTCCTTTTTTTTTACCATTCCTGCCATTACTCCAAGGAACAATTATATAGAAAACTTTTATTAAGTCAAGAGCCCAAGGTCGGATTTGAACCGACAACCTACTGTTTACGAAACAGTTGCTCTACCATTGAGCTACATGGGCTAATTCTTTATTTCTTCAATAAAATACCAGAAATAAAATAAATTGTAAATCAATTTTCTCTGTGCTAAAATGAGTGAATTAATATAGATTATAACAGATTTTAAGATATTATGAGGATAAAACAAGTGTATTTAGATTATGCAGCCACTACTCCTATTGACCCTCGGGTTTTAAGGACAATGTTTCCTTATCTTAATAAAAAATTCGGTAATTCTATTTCTCTTTATAATTTAGGACAAGAATCAAAAAAAGCCTTGGAAGAAACACGTTTAAAAGCAAGTCAAGCAATAAAAGCAAAATCTAAAGAAGAAATAATCTTCACCAGCTCAGCAACAGAAAGCAATAATTTTGCCCTAAAAGGGATTGCTTTTGCTAATCAAAAAAAAGGGAAACATCTTATTATTTCCTCTATTGAACATGATTGTGTTCTAAAAAGTGCTCTTTGGCTTGAAAAACAAGGTTTTAAGATAACTCAAATCAAGCCAGACAAATATGGATTAATCAATCCTAAAGAAATAGAAAAAAATATTAAAAAAAATACCATCCTAGTCTCTATTATTCATGGTAATAATGAAATTGGAACTATTCAATCTATTGAAAAAATAGGAAATATTTGCCAGAAAAAAGGTGTATATTTTCATACTGATGCAGTTCAAACTTTTGGTAAAATGCCAATTAATGTCCAAAAAATGAAAGTTGATTTATTAACTGCTTCTTCTCATAAAATCTATGGGCCTAAAGGAGCTGCTTTATTATATATTAAAAAAGGAACAAAAATAAATCCCCTGCTTCATGGTGGAGCTCATGAATTTGGTTTAAGAGCTTCTACTGTTAACATTCCTGCTATTGTTGGTTTTGGCAAAGCAATAGAAATTTGCCAAAAACAAATGAAAACTGAAACCAAAAAACTAACGCAATTAAGAGATCAATTAATTAAAGGCGTTTTAAGAAAAATTCCTCAATCTTATCTTAACGGTCATCCTAAAAAACGATTACCTAATAATGCTAATTTTTGGTTTTCTTTTATTGAAGGCGAATCAATTATTGCTAGTCTTGATGAATACGGTATTGCTGCTTCAACTGGATCAGCTTGCTCTTCTGAAAGCCTAAAACCAAGTCATGTTCTTTTAAGCTGTGGTTTGCGGCCAGAATACGCTCATGGCTCTTTAAGATTAACTTTGGGAAGATGGACAACAAAAAAAGATATTAATTATATCTTAAATGTCTTGCCTAAAGTAATAAAAAACCTGAGAGAAATTTCGCCCTTTAAATTATAATTTTTTATGTATAATAAAAAAGTTCTTAAACATTTTAAAAATCCTCATAATTTTGGAAAAATACCTAATGCCGATGGAGAAGGAAAAGTCGGTAATATTATTTGTTTATTAGGGACTCAAAACGTTCATACAATTAATGGTCTTAAAAAAATAAAAAATATCTCTAAAAAAGATGCTGTATTGTCTCATAATGGACAATATTATGTCCCCACTAGAACCGTAAAAAGAAACTATACTGGGAAAATATTGACTATCAAAAACCAATTAGGATCAATTAGTTTGACACCAGATCATCTTATTTTAGCAATCAAAATTCCAAAAGATAATAAATTTTTAAGGACAAAGAATAGAAAAGAATTAACCCGCGCTTGGTATCATGCAGAACAATTAAAAAAAGGAGATTTAATCCTTTATCCAGTATTAAAAACAAAAAAGAATTTAAAATATATAAGAATCCAAGAGCCTAAATCTAAATGGGATTTTAAAAGCAAAAAAATCCCAAGCAAAATTCCAATTAATTCTAAATCGTTAAGACTATTTGGCTACTTTTTATCCGAAGGAAATATCCAAGATAAACCATGTAGTACTTTTATCACTTTTACATTAAATATAAAAGAAAACGAAATTGTTGAAGATATTAAAAAAATATGCAAAGAATTATTTAATTTAGATGTAATAATAAGAAAAATACCAAAAAGAAATACGGTTGTTGTGAGTCTATATAGCGCAAGATTAGCAAGATGTTTTAAAAGACTATTTGACAATGGAGCAAAAAATAAAACTATTCCAAGCTCCATAATGGATCTTCCTCCTTTAAAACAAAAGCCTTTAATATCCGCACTATGGAAAGGAGATGGCTATATTAATCTTAATAGAGAAGGCCCTAGATCAGGGTATAGCACAATTTCATTTAATCTAGCTCAGCAAATAAAAACATTGCTTTTACGACAAAAGATTGCTCCATCTATTTACACAGAAAAAGCAAAAGAAATTAAGGGCATTAAGCATAAAAAAACTTATAGAATACATGTTGGACAAAGAGACTCCTTAATTAAATTATGTGCAATTCTTAATATAAAATACCGGCCACAATCTTATCCCTCAGAAAGCGCATGGTTTAATAACGATTATTTTCATATACCTATAAAAAAAATTTGGACGAAAAATCACGCTGAAAAAGTTTATAATCTTGAAGTTAAAAATTCACATTCTTTTACGTCAGATGCGTTTTGCCTCCATAATTGCGGAGATGTAATGCAATTATATATAAAAATTAATAAAAATAAAAAAGGAGAGGAAATAATCAAAGATATTAAATTTGAAACATTTGGCTGTGTCGCAGCTATTGCTACCAGTAGTATTATTACTGATATTGCTAAAGGGAAAACTGTCACTGAAGCAATAAAATTAAATAAAGACAATATTGTAGACACACTCGAAGAACTACCACCAGTTAAAATCCACTGTTCTGTTTTAGCAATTGATGCTCTTCAAGAAGCTATCTATGATTATCTTTCAAAGAATAAAAAACCCATTCCTAAAGAACTTCAAAAAAGACATCAAAGGATTGAAAATGAGAAAAAAATGATTGAAAAGAAATATGCTGATTGGATTGAATAAAAAGAAAAAAATTGTTGTTGGGATGTCTGGAGGAATTGATTCCTCTATTGCTTTAATATTGCTTAAACAACAAGGCTGGCAACCTATTGGTGTTTCTTTAAAATTACCTGTCTGGCAAAATAAAGCAAATCCTTTAAAAGAAAACATTCATAGCTCTGAACAATCTTTAAAAATAGCTGCTAATATTTGTAAAAAAATAAATGTTCCTCATCATATTATAGATGCTGAAAAAGATTTTGAAAAACAAGTTATTAAATATTCTATTAATGAATGGAAAAACTCAAGAACCCCTAATCCTTGTGTTATCTGTAATCCTAATTTTAAATTTAAACAATTAATTAATTGGGCAAAAAAACATAAAATTGAACATATTGCCACTGGCCATTATGCACAAATAAAATTTAATTCAAAAACAAAACAATACGAATTATTAAAAGCCAAAGATAAAAACAAAGATCAAACATATAATTTATGTTTTTTACCTCAAAAATGGCTTAAACATATTATTTTCCCTCTTGGAAAATATACAAAACAACAAATATATAAAATAGCAAAAAAAGAAAATCTAAAATTTTTTGCCCAACAAAAAGAAAGCAGAGATTTCTGTTTTATTGCTGGACAATCTCTTTGTCCTTTTCTTGAAGAAAAAATTGGAAAAAAACAAGGTCTAATAAAAGATATCCAAGGCAATATTTTATCTAAACATCAAGGATTACATTTCTTCACTATTGGCCAACGAAAAGGAATTAAACTTTCTGGTGGGCCTTATTTTGTTACTGGTTTTGATAAAAAAAACAATGTTTTATTAGTAAGTAAAAATAAAAAAGATCTCTTTAAAAAAGAAATCTTAATTTATCCTTATCATTTTATCTCTGAACAAAAAATAAAAAAGTCTACAAAAGTTAATGCCCAGATTCGCTATCGACAAAAACCTGTCTTGGCCAAACTAATTCCTGAAAAAAGAAAATTAAAATTAATCTTTTCAAAACCTGTACTTGCTCCTTGCTCTGGGCAGTTCGCTGTTTTTTATCAAAAGAATAAATGCTTAGGTGGTGGAAAGATTATTTGAGCGGGATACGAGAATCGAACTCGCGCCTCAACCTTGGGAAGGTTACATACTACCATTATACGAATCCCGCAAAGCATTATTTTTCAATACTTAATTTCAATTTTTCCAATAAATTATACCAAAACTGAGAAAAAGCAGAAAGAAAATTATCTTGCGAAACCAATGTTGCTGATAATTCTGTATTTTCATTAACCAACAATCCATTCTTAATGCCTGAGGGAACAATTAGAACAACTTCTTCTCCTTCTTTTTTAAAGCCCATCATTGATCGCACTTCTTTTTCCAAAAGCTCTTCTTGATCACCTTGCTCTAATAATTGCTCTAATCTTTCTTGTTCTCTTTCTAAATTCTCTTTTCTTAATTCTAAACCACTAACTTCTTCTGTTAGTAATTGATACCGTTGCCAATCTTCTTTAATTCTTTGAGAAAGAAAAAAGACCAGAATAATACTTATTGAAATTAATAAAAACTTTTTCATAATAGTTTAATGTGAAGAAGGGAATATTTTAAAGAAAACTTCTGCTGGAATTTGTAAATCAGATTGGGCTAACAGTTTTTTCTTTCCTTTTGCTTGTTTTTTCCAAAGCTTCATTTTTCTTGTTCTATCTCCACCATAAAGACTACCAGTAACATCTTTTTTTAAAGCTGGCAAAGTCTCTCGGGCAATAATTCTTCCCATTGCTTGAACTTGAATTGGCACTGAATAATTCTGACGAGGAAGAATTTTTTTTAATTTTAAAGCTAAACTCCTAGCTTCTTTTTCTGTCTTGTCTCTAAAAATTATCCGTGAAAGACTTTCAAATTTTTTCCCTGCCAAAATTACTTCTAATTTTTCCAATTCTGTTTTTTTGTATCCTAATATTTCATAACTTAAAGAAGCATAACCTGAAGAAATTGATTTTAAATTATCGTAAAAATCTTTTACTGTTTCTTCTAAAGGAATTTCACATTCAATAATTAATCTTTCTGCAAAAGTAAGCGTATTAATACCTGTTCCTCGAGAATCATTTATCAGTTTCATTATAGCAGATAAATACTGAGGTATGGTAATAATCTCCATTTTTACCCAAGGCTCTTCATAGCCAATAATTTCATCTAAATTAGGCCAATCACTGGGATTAGTAACAATTTTGATCTTATTATTCTTTAATAAAACTTTATATGGAACAGTTGGATGAGTAATAATCAAATCAAGCCCATATTCTTCTCTTAACCTTTCTTGAGTAATTTGTAAATGGAGCATTCCCAAAAAACCTAAACGATATCCTCGACCTAAGGCCTCAGAACTCTCTGGTGTAAAATATAACGCAGAATCATTTAATTTCAATTGGGATAAAGAATGACGAAAATTCTCAAAATCCTGTCCTCCTTTTCCTGAAGTTAATCCTGTTCTCCCTTTTGCTAGATAAAAACCTGCGAACACCATTGGCTTAGGCTCTTCATACCCAGGCAAAGATTCAATTTTTTTCTGATTAACATCATGGCTAGCTACTGTATCTCCAACTCTTACTAAATTTAAATCTTTTAACCCTGTCGCTATCCACCCGATTTCTCCTGATTTTAGACTTTCTTTTGATTGTAGTTGAGGAGCAAAATATCCTAAATCCAAAACATCTCCTTTTGCTTGACTAACAACAAAACGAATTTTTTCTCCTTTTTTAATCTCTCCTTCAACAACTCTTACATAAGCAATTATTCCTTTGTAATCATCATAATGAGAATCAAAAACTAAAGCTCGAAAAGGATCTTCTTGTTTAATTTCAGGACCAGGAATTTCTTTAATAATTTTTTTGAGTAAAACCTCTACATTCTTTCCTGTTTTAGCTGACAAAAGAACAATTTCTTCCTCATTTGTTTTTAATAAATCAGCTAACTCTTTTCTTTTTTTATCTAAATCATGAATTTCCACATCTATTTTATTAATAGCGCCAATAATTTTCAATCCTTGTTTTTGAGCTAAAACAAGATTTGAAAGAGTCTGCGCTTGAATACCCTGAGTCCCGTCTACTAAAAGAACAGCTCCCTCTACTGCTGCTAAAGCCCGAGAAACTTCATAAGTAAAATCAACGTGACCTGGGGTATCAATTAAATTCAACACACATTCATCATAATGCATTTGAACAGGATGCATCTTAATAGTGATTCCATGTTCTTTTTCTAGATTCATCCCATCTAAATATTGAGGAACTAATTTATTCTCTGACACAGTTTTTGTCAATTCTAAAAATCTATCTGCTAAAGTAGATTTACCATGATCAATGTGGGCAATAATAACAAAATTACGAATATTCTTATTCATGAACTTTATATATTTTATGAAGAAAAATACTTTTTAAATCATAAATTTCTTTTATTCTAAGCCTTAAGCACATAGCTACAAAAGAAGCTAAAGAAATAATAAAAGAAATAGCAGCACTTAAAAATAGATTTAAAACTTTCTCGGTAGGAAAATATCCTTGAAAAAAATTAAAAGATAAATAAGCAATTAAACCGCTAACTAAAGAAACGCTAATAATTTTTATCAAAGAAACATGAAATTGTCTTAAAAGAAAAGGAGAAAATTCTGATTTTAATAAAAAGATTAAAATAAAAAAATAAAACAAATAAGTCAACATTACTGCTAAAGCTAATCCTTGAACACCAATAGCTAACCCTAATTTATAACAAAAAACAAAACCCAAAGAATAAGCAATAACACTAGCAACAAAAGGCTTAAGAGCATCTTTCTTCGCAAAGAAAATTCTTAATAAAAAAGCATTTGCTCCTTGGAAAATCATTCCAAAAGATAAAATAGAAAAAACTTGAATTGTTTTTACTGTAGATGACCAATCAAACTTTCCATAACCTAATAAAAGCCTCACGATTGGCTCACTAAAAATAACAAACCAAATCGCAATTGGAATTAAAAAGAAAAATATTTGTGAAAGAGTATCTAATGAAGTTTTTGTAAAATCATTCTTCTTCTTTTCTGCACTAAATCTTGATAATGTTGGAAAAGCAGCAACAGCAAAAGATAAAGCGAAAACTGTTTGGGGTAAATTCTGAATATCATTGGCAAAATTAAACACTGCCAAGCTTCCCTCTTTTAACATCGTTGCAATAACAGTTATTCCTAAAAGGAAAACTTGATTAGCAATAATACCTAAAGAACGGGGAATCATAATTAAAACTACATTTTTAAGACCTTCTATTCTTTTCTTTAAAACAGAAAATGCAACTCTAAACTTATAACCAGTAGCAATAAGAGCTGGCAGCTGAATAGCTAAATGAAGACTAGCCCCTAACACCACTCCCCAAGCTAATCCCTTTAGTCCCATCACAGGAACAAAAAAAATAATTCCAATAATAATCCCAATATTATAAAGCAAAGGAGCTAAAGCACAAGATAAAAATAATTTGAAAACTTTTAAAATGCTACCAACAACAGAAGAAACTCCCATTAAAATAGGCTGAATCATCATAATCCTTGTTAAAAGAATAGCTAGCTCTAATTGTTCAGCACTAAAACCAACTAGAAGACGAGACAAAAAAGGTCTAGCAAATATAGCCATAATCAAAGCTAAAATCCCAATAAAACCTCCTATTACTAAAATAATTGCATTAGAAAATTGCCAAGCCTCTTCTTTGTCCTTTGCCCAATACTCACTAAAAATAGGAATAAAAGCAGCAGAAATAGCTCCCATAATAAAAATATTATAAATTAAATCTGGCAGTCTAAAAGAAGCATAATAAACATCTAAATAACTCGAGGCTCCAAAACGACTAGCTAAAAAAGCATTTCTTAAAAGACCTAAAAAGCTACCAAGTAAAGTTAAACCACTTGTTAGCATTGCAGCTCCAAAAATCGTTTCTGATTTATGATTTAATATTTTTTGAAAACGAACAATCATCTTTTATATTTATAATCTTAATCTTCTCTTTTAAAATCAAGAATTAAATCCTTGTCTAAAGGAATAAATTGATCAAAAGGAAAAAGAGAAGGAACCATAGAAACTTCTTCAGGAACTATTAATTCAAAAGAGAATTTAATTTCCTGACCACTTTGTTTTTGAACTACTGTTTCCCAGCTAGAAAATTCCTTCCAATTGTCAGGTAATTTATAAATCAAATTAAACGGCCTTATTGATAGCTGAGACCAAAAGCCAACAACAGTTTTGCCTCCTTCTTCATAAATTTCTATTCCATTTTTTTCATCCTTAATTGTGCTTCTTTCTATTAAAAGCAAATCTTCATCTTTATGATAATCTAATTTATTATAAATATCTTCAAGTTGATCAACATTATAACTTCTTTTAAGATAACTCCCTAATGCTTCTTTAATAATTGTTCCTTTGGGAAGATAAATTTTTATATAATTTTCTATTAATCTTTGGTTTGAAGAAAAATTTGGAGCATTAATAGTTAAATAATTTATTACCTCGCCATTAGAAGTAAACTCTGTTTTTAATTTAACTTCTTTCTCTCGCAAATCTTCTACAAATCCTTCATTAATAAAACTAAAATTAACACTTAAATAATCATTTCTACTTTCTTTAATTTTTCCTGTCCAATCAAAAGAATTAAAAAAATACTCTAAATTATCATCAATTATGTAAATTTGAGCTTCTTTTTCTTCAAATTTCTCTTTTAAAATTTGGGGTATTAAAGCTAATTTATCAACTGAAGATTTCTTTAATTTTCTTTGGAATTCTTCAAAAAATAATGATAAAAGCTCTTTTTCTTCACGCAAAGGAGCTGGCTTTGCTGCTTCTTGAATTTGTTTTTTATAAAAAGATAGAAAATTAGTCTCATTAATAGCTAAATCATAATCATTTATCTCTATTAAACCTATTGTTTCAAGTATAAGTTCGATAACACTAGGATTAACAAGAATAACCCCATCTAAATCAGGCTTTTTTCCTGTTTGCTCATAGAAAGAAAAAATTTTTTGACCAGTAAGTGGAAAATCAAAAAACCAATTAAGATCACGGAAAAACCATCGATCACTAACATCTTGAAATTGAATTGGAGGAATAATCTTTTTTAAAAAAACTTCTTCTAAAGTAAAAATATTATTTCCTGAAAAACTAATCTTTCCTTGATTAAATGACAAAATAGCATAAGCACCTATAAATCCTCCGCTAGGTCTTGGAATATCAGGATTTTGAAATAAAACTAGATAATTTGTTTCTTTCTCTTGACCTAAAAAAGAAAGCCAATTTTCTAATTGATATTTTTTTGTTTCTACCCAATCAAGATTATATTTTTCAAGATAATTTAAATCATCTTTAAAATTATTTAAAATAAATAATGGATTTTCTTGTTGCTGAATCATTGCTAAAAGAAAAGTTCCATTATTAATTTCTTCTAATTTTTTTTTAACAGATGATAGACGCTGGCTTAACTCAATTTCTTTTTTGATTAACGGAAAAAAAGAAAACTTTTTAAAAAAATCTTTATCTTTTTCTGTTGATTTTATCTCATCAATCAAGATAGCAGCTTCTTGAAAATTATCTTCTCTTATTAAATTAATAATTTGTTCATTCGCTTTTTGTAATTTAAGTGTTCTAGAAGTTATAAAAAAAAATAAACCTACTAATAATAAAACTAATGTTCCTAAAAAAATAATCGATAGTAAAAATTTCTTATTCATCCCCTTTGTCATGTTTTTTATTTTACTACAAATCCTTGAATTAATCAAAAAAAAGGGTTATAATAATATCAATTGGACTGGGCAGTTGCTAAATATTCAATTATTTGAATATTTAGAGGAAAGTCCGAACTCCATCAATTTAGCCTCCTGGCTTAATTGATAAAAGGTAGCAGCTAACAGCTGTCGTCTTCTCTAACAATAGAGAAGATAGAGGTGCGAACAGAGACGTCAAAACCTGAAAAGGTTAAGACATCCTTTCTTAGAAAGGATGAGTCCTAAAAGTAATTTTAGGAGTGAAACGGCTAAATCCTTGCTGGGTGCAAGGTTCGTGCCAAATACTCAATAATTTGAGTATTTGGAGTAACCGCTTGACTTTGGCAGTAATGCCAAAGCTAGATAAATGACTGCCGTTCTTTTCATCTAATGAAAAGGATACAGAATTCGGCTTATAGGTTCAATTACTACATAAAAATCATCCCCCTAAAGGGGATGGTTTTTTATAAATTCAATGTATTTTGCTGCTTATCAATAGCTTGATTAACTAAATAATCTGCCTTTGTATTTTTTTCTCTTGGTATATGATTAAATTTTAAATACGGAAAATCAAATTTTAAATTCCAAATCTCTAAAAAAAGAGGTTGTAATTCTTTTTCCAAAATCTTAAATTTTCCATTTAACTGATTAACAACTAATTCAGAGTCTGAATTAACAACAATTTCAGTATTTTTTAATTTTGACTTTCCTAAAAGATGCCTTGCTTTTTTAAGAGCAAAAATAATTGCTTTATATTCAGCAACATTATTAGTAGCCTCACCTATATATTCTGCATATTCTTTATTGCCAACAACAACTCCAATTCCTGCTGGTCCTGGGTTATTCCTAGCTCCTCCATCTGCATAAATTTCTAATTTTGTTTTCATAATAAATATATTATTCTTTCCAAGGAAAAGGTTCTTTTTCAGCTAGACCAAAGCCAGCTGCTTTTTTATGGCCACCACCACCATATTTTTCTGCAATCTTAGAAACATCAACCTTACCATTAGATCGCAAAGAAACCCTTTTTTCTTTTCCTGTTTTAAACCAAATAATGGCCAAGGGGGGCATTTTTTTTATCAAAGCTGCTCCTATCTCAGAAATTAAAATTGATGAATTAACTGCCAAAGCTTTATACTTCCCTATCTTTACTTCCTTGGCTTCTTGAACCATTTCCTCTATTAATTTATTTTGATATTCAATAATCTTTTTCCCAGCTTCAATATGTTTTTTTCTTGTTTTTTTATCTTCAATTTCTTTTGTTAATTTATCCCATTTTTTAAAATCAAAATCTGTTAAATTAATAGTTGCTAAAATTTCTCGTGTATAAGATTGTTTAAATTTCCATAAATCCATATCTTCTACATAAAGCAACAATTTAGGTATTTCTTTTTTTGGAAAAAAATATTGCCAGACTAAAACTGAAGCGGCGCGTTTCATATCAAGAATTATTTCTACATTTTCAAGCTCATTGAGATCTAAAATCCTTTTTGCGCTAAGATGATGATCTATTATTGTAATTTCATTATCTTTTTTAATTAAATCTTCTAAAACTTTTCTTTCTGGAATCACATCAAAAAAATAAATTTTTTCTCTTCGAAAAGTATACTCAAAAGGAGCCTGATAATTTAAAGAAAAATATTTAGCCTTATCTTTAAATTTTTTCCAAGCAGTCCAAGCAGAAGCAAATCCATCAGGACAATTTCTATGATAAAAAACAATCATTATAATGTTTTGTTTAAATTTTTTAAAGCTTTTAAACCAGGCAATGGTTTGCCAGCAAGATATTCTAGTATGGCTCCGCCACCAGTAGATAAAAACACAGAATCTAGGATTTTAAATTTAGAATTCAACTTCTTAAAGCTAGCGATTGTTTCTCCTCCACCAATTACAGAAAACGCCTTATTGTTCCCTAAAATAGCTTTCAATACTTCACTAGTCCCTTTGCTAAATCTTGTATCTTCAAACTTACCCATTGGGCCATTAAAAAACACTGTCTTTGCTTCAGAAACAATCTTAGAAAAACTATTAATAGTCATTGGACCAATATCAAAAATACTATCTTTATCGTCAACTAAACCTAGTTCCTTTATTTGCGTCTTATTTTCTTTATTTAAAACCACAAAATCTCCAGGCAAAACTACTTCAGCTTTTTTAGAACCTATTTCTTTAGCTTCACCAATAACTTCTTTCTCAAAAAACGACTGACCAATAGAAAAATCATTAGCTTTTAAAACAGTATTAGCGATTACTCCTCCTAATAAAATATAGTCTGCCTTTTCTAAAAATTCTTTTATTAACGGTAATTTATCTTTAGTTTTTGCCCCACCTAAAACTATTACTAACGGTTTTTCTGGATTTTTTAGAATTTTATCTAAATTAGCTATTTCTTTTTCTAATAATTTCCCTGAATAACTAGGTAAAAATTCTGTAATTGCACACAAAGAAGATACCTCACGATGAGAAACAGAAAATGCTTCATTAATAAAACAATCAGCTATTTTTGCTAACTCTTTAGCAAAATTTTTATCATTTTCTTTTTCTTCTTGATAAAAACGAATATTTTCTAAAAGAATTATTGAATTATCAGGCAATTTCATTATTTTTTCTGAAAGTTCTTTACCAATAGGTGTCTTTAAAAAATATATCTTTTCATCAATTAGCCCTTCTAAACAATCAAATACTGGCTTAAGGCTAAATTTTTTATCTTGTTTTAAAGGGCGACCTAAATGAGAAACCAATATAATTTTCTTTGCTTTTTTCTCTTTTAACAATTTAATTGTTGGCAAAGTTTGTTGAATTCGAAAATCATCCAAAATCTTATTTTGCTCAAGAGGAACATTAAAATCCACTCTTAATAAAACTCTTTTTTGAAAAACATCTAAAGAATCAAAAGGTCTTAAAGACATAAAAAGAAATCATTTATTTTACCTTAACTCATAAGTAACACTTAAGGTAATGCTCACTTCTTCTGTACCAGACTCTATTGGAGCTGAAGGCACTATATTCTCTTCAGAAGATCCAGTCATTGCTTTTTCCATATCTAAAGCTTCTCGATATATAGGATAAATAGACTGTCCTTCTGAAATAGCAACAATCCTTCCTAAGCGAATAGAGGTTTTTTGACTTAACAAAAGAGCTCTTTCTTCTATTTTATTTAAAGCTTGAATACGAGCTTCATTTCTATATGCTTCTGGATCATCAATTTCAAAACTAACAGTAGAGATTTTATTAATTCCTTTATCTGATAATCCACCAATAATGATATTTATTTTTTCAAAATCTCTCATTTTTACTTCTACTCCTTGGTCTAATTGATAACCTATGATTTTTGGAGGACAAGAACGATAGTAAGTAGCTTCTGCTGCTCCCTCATGACACCAATTATAGTCATACTGAGGATTTAAAGAATAACGAACTGTCTTAATATCATCTTCATCTATTCCTTGCTCCTTAATAAAAGTAATCGCTTCTTCCATTTTTTCATTATTTTCTGTCTGTACTGTTTCTGCTTTTTCTCCCTGAGTAATAACGCTAATAACAATCTTGGCAATATCTGGCTTTGCTACAACCTTGCCTTCAGCAGAAAAAGAAATAACTCTTTCTGGATTAATAATGTTTTGTGCTTGTCTATAATTATAATAACCCCAGCTCAAAACACTAATGCTAAGAATAATCAAAAAAAATGTCAAAACGGTGGCTAATTGTTTTTGTTTATTTTGATCCATTGTTTTTTATTTTATTAATTGTTTTAAAATTTTTATTAATTCATTTTTATTAGTACTGGCGCCACCGACCAAAACCCCAGCGCCCTCTTTTAGCTTAAGAAAAGAAAGAATATTCTGAGCATTAACTGAGCCTCCATAGATAATTGGTAAATTTTTTGCTAATTTTTCTGAAAAACGACGGGCCAACCAAAAACGAATAAGAGAAATTGTTTTTTCAACTTCTACTAAATCTTGAGATTTTCCACTACCAATAGCCCAAATTGGTTCATAAGCAATAACTAAATCTGAAGATTTCTTTATTTGCGCTCCTTGAAAAGCATGGTTTAATTGTTCAAAAAGAATTTTTTTAACTGAAAAAGAAGATGAAGAATCTTTGCCTTTTCTTTCTTTTTCTCCAATACAAAGAATTGGCTTCAAGCCATCTTTTAAGCAAGTCTTTATTTTTAGATTAATCATTGCTTCTGTTTCCTGTAAATATTCTCGACGTTCAGAATGACCAATAATAACATATTGAGATTTTAATAATTTCAACATTTTTGGTGAAATTTCTCCAGTAACAGAATAACGATCAAACCAAAATACATTTTGAGCCCCTAAAAAACATTTTTTTCCTAAAACCTCTTTTGCCTCTGCTAAGAATATATATGGTGGCACTGTTACTAATTTGTGTTTTTTAATTTTTGATGAAAATTTATTAAAAATTTGAAAAACATTTTTAGCTTCTGCTAAAGAAGATGGTGCCATTTTGAAATTAAAAATAATAAGTTTTTCCATAATCTACATAAGTTATTTAAGATAATATAATAATACCAAAATAAGTCAAAATAGTAACCAAAATCCCAGCTAAAACTGCTCCTAAACTAATAAACCAAAAAGCTTGACGATATTTAATCCCAAATAGAAAAGCTGCTACAGAGGCTGTCCAAACCCCAGTGAAAGGTAAAGGAATAGCAACAAAAAAAATTAAAGCCCATTTACCCCAACGATTAAGGCTATTAGCAGTTCTTTTCCTTGTTCTTTCAAATAACCAATTAAAAAAATTATTAAAAAATACAAATTTTTTACTTAAATAATCAGATAATTTTCCTAAAAACCAAATAATAGGAATTATTGGCAAAAGATTACCAATTAAACTTAAAATTAAAGCTTTTAGCCAAGAAAAATAAAAAATTCCCATGGCTACAGGAATCGCTCCCCTTAACTCAACTATTGGAGAGGCAGCTATAATAATGGTCCAAAGCTCATTCATTATTAAATATTATACCAAAATTTAAGAAAATAAAAAGCCCCAACTATTAAAGTCAGGGCTAAGCATTCTTTCAATGCCTATTGCTCTTGCTGTGTTGCTATATTCTCTTTTTCCTTTTTTTCCTCTTCTTGTTCTTGACTGCTATCATCATCATGAAGAATCCACAAAATCAAAACAATTGCAAAAACACCTAAAGCAATACTGTAAAAAATATTTCCCGCTATTATAGCAGACAGATTATTCATTATTTCTTTGTAAAAAAAGACTATTTCTTTCCAAGTTTGAGCTAAAAAAGGGAAAAATAAATACAGGATAACTGCAATCGTGCACATTTTTTGAAATATAGTTTTCATTTAAATCCTCCTTTTCTAAAATCTAAATCTTTAATTTAAATCTTCAACTGATAAGCTCAACAAAATCATTTCATTATTTGCATTACACTCACTATGAACTCTTATTTCTCGCCATAGTTTTATCGCTCTTTCTAAAGTTAATTTTCTAGAATTAACTTTTTCAAACACAATATCTTTATATGTTTTTTCTTTTCTCTCCATTTCTTTCACCTCTTTTTTAATATTTTAAAATTTTAAAAGAACTTAAAAAATGTCTTAAAAAGACATTTATATATTACCATATTTATTACAAAAAGTCAATTACAATATCCTTTTATCTTGTAATCACAATCGGCCCTTTTTCAGTAATTGCTATTGTGTGTTCAAAATGACATGCTACTTGACCATTAATTGTCACAAAACTACCATCTTTTTTTTCTTTTACTGCTCCATTTTCAAAAGTAACCATTGGCTCAATTGCTATTACTAAACCTGGCTCTAATTTTAATCCTTGCCCTGGAGTACCAAAATTTAAAACAGCTGGCTCTTCATGAGGTGCATAACCAACTCCATGACCAACTAAGCTAGTAACCACTGCTAACCCATTTTTTTCAACATAATCTTGAATAGCATAGCCAATATCTCCTATTGTATTATTTACTTTTGAAGCTTTAATCGCTCTCTCTAAAGATTCTCTGGTTACCTTTATTAATTTTTCAAGTTGAGGGTTTATTTTTCCTACCCCCATTGTTATTGCCATATCAGTAAAAAGGCCTTTATATTCCATGCCCAAATCTAAAGAGACTATATCACCCTCTTTTAAGATCATCGTTTCGGAAGGAACTCCATGAACTACTGTTTCATTAATAGAAACGCACATGCTTTTTGGAAAAGGCTTATCAGCAAAATCAGGTTGATAATTTAAAAATGAAGGCTTGCCCCCCTCTTGATTAATAAGCTTAAAGGATAATTTATCTAGATCTTCTGCGTTAACACCTGGTTTTACTAACTTTGCTACTTTTTTTAAAGTTAAAGATAATTTTTGACCTCCCTCACGTAAAATTTTAATTTCTTGAGCACTTTTCATTTTAATTTCTCTTTTTTAATTTCTTTAAAATATTTTGATGAATTTCTTCTACCGATCCCTCTCCTTCAACTTCAATTAACATTTTTTTCTTTCGGAAATAATTAATAACTGGAATAATATTTTTCTTAAAAAATAGCATTCTGTTTTTTATTGCTTTTGGATAATCATCATGTCTCCGAATTAACTTTGCTCCGCAACGAGAACACTTTTTAATACCAGGATCTAATTTTAAAGAATATTCTAAATGACACTTAGGACAAATTCTTCTATTTAATAATCTTTCACTAACTTCTTTTTCTGAAGTTTTTAAATAAATAACTATTAATTTTTTACGGCCAAACCAAGAAAGAACTTCTTCTAATATTTTTGCTTCATCTAATAAACGAGGACTTCCTTCCATAATTATCCCCTTCTCAGAAGAAATTTTAAGAAATTTATTTAACCAACAATAAATAACCAGCCAAAGAGGAACTAAGTTTCCTTTTGATATATCTTTTAAAATATTTTTACCAAAATCATCTTTTCTTTTTGCTAAACTTCGCAAAATATCACCTGTATCTATGTTTACTAAAGAAAATTTTTTTAATAATAATTCTGCCTGCGTCCCTTTCCCTGAACCTGATCGCCCTAATAGAATAATATTAAGAGATTTCATATTCTCGCATTATTAATTGAGCTTCGATTGTATCCATAGTTTCAATTGCCACAGTTACCATAATTAAAAGAGAAGTTCCCCCTATAGCAAAAGTAGTTATCCCTGTAACTTGTTGCATAATTATAGGAAGGATAGCAATAATCCCCAAAAAGATAGCGCCAAAAAGAGTTACCTTATTACTCGTATTTACTAAATGCTTTGAAGTTGTTTGCCCTGGTCGATATCCAGGTATAAAACCTCCTCTTTTTTGTAAATTTTCAGCAATTGTTTCAGGATTAAAAGTAACCGTGGTATAGAAAAAAGTAAAAAGAAAAACAAGACCAAAATAGAAAAGTAAATAAACCAAAGAGTCTTGATTAAATCCTTGAAAGAATAAAGCAATTTTTAATAACCACTGATTTTGAGATCCAACTAAAAACTGGCTTATCATTTGTGGAAACATTAAAATAGAAAGAGCAAAAATGATAGGAATTACTCCTGCTTGATTAATTTTTAAAGGCAAATATGTAGAAGCTCCACCATAAATTTTTGTTCCCCTTACTTGTTTAGCATAACTTACTGGAATCCTTCTCTCTCCCCTTGAGATAAAAACAACTCCCACAATCGTCAAAAGCGCCAAGGCAAAAAAGGCTATCATATTAGGAACTCTAGTAGGATCAACAGTTATTATTGTCTGAAGAATTTCTCGAGGAAAATCTATAACAATTCCAGCAAAAATTATCAAAGAGATTCCATTACCTAATTTTTGCTCAGTAATTAATTCTCCAAGCCACATCAAAAGTACTGAAGCTGTGACTACAATAACTAAATCTCTTAATAAATCTAAAGGACTAGCAATAACAATTACTCCCTGCCGACTTAATAAATTTAAAAAGCCATATCCTTGCAAAGCTGCCAAAGGAACTGTTAACAACCGTGAATACTGCATAAATTTTGATCTTTCTTTTTCTGTTCCTTCGTTTAAAAGCTCTTTTAAAGAAGGGAAAACCATTGTCAATAATTGCATTATAATAGAAGCGGTAATAAAAGGACCAATTCCTAATAAAGCAATAGAAATATTTTTAAAAGCACCACCAGTAAAAACATTAAAAAGCCCAAATATCTGATTCGAAGTTAAGAATAATTGCAATTGATTTTGATCTACGTTTGGCAAAGGAATTGTTGCCATTATTCTAAAAACAACTAAAAGAAGAAAAATAATAAATACTTTTTTTCTTAAATCAGGAGTTCGCAATAAAGATAAGAGATTTTTAAGCATAATTTTATTTATTCTTTAATTCTATTTTTCCCCCTGCTTTTTCTATTGCCTCTTTAACTCTTTGAGAAGCCAAGCAATTCTTAATAGTATAACTTTTTGATAAAGTGATTGCTCCTAATATTTTAATAGAACGATGATCACTTTTTGCAGTTTTTATTAAATTTGCTTTTTTTAATTTCTTTGGATCAATAATTCCACCTTCTGGAAAAGAACTAACAATGTGTTCTAATTTTACTATCGTTGAAGGTTTTTTTAAAGGATTAAAATAAACACCTCTTTTTTTAGGAAACTTTAATACAACCTCTCTTATTTGAGGTTTTATTTTAGCTCCAGCTCGAGATTTCTGACCTTTCATTCCTTTTCCTGAATAAGTCCCTCTTTTACCTCCACGGCCAATCCTTCTTTTTTCTCTTTCAGAAGATTTGTTTTTTGGTTTTATTAATTGATGAATTTGCATATTATTTTTCTTTTGACTCGCCTTTCTTAGGAGAAACTTTTAATTTAGAAAGGGCTAAAATTGTTACCCGAGCATTATTAATTGCATTACTAGTATTGCCTAAAATTTTTGCTATAGCATTAGGAACATTTGCTAATTTTAAAACTGTTCTTACTGCTCCACCAGCAATAATTCCTTTTCCTTTTTGAGCTGGTTTTAAAATAATTTTAGCAGCCTTGTATTTTTCTTTAATTTCATGCGGAATTGTATCATTAACAACAGGAACTGTAATTAAGTTCTTTTTAGCTTTATTACTTGCTTTTTGTATTGCCTGAGCCACATCTTTTCCTTTATCAACACCAACGCCTACTTGATTCTTGTCTTTTTTACCTATAACTACTGTTGCTCGAAAACTTAATCGTTTTCCACCAGCAACAACTCTAGTTACTCGGGCAATATCTAAAACAACTTCTTCAAATTCTGTTTTGTTAAATTGTGGTTTTTTATTAAAAGCCATAGATTATTTATAAAAATTTAAAACACTAAACCTCCTTTTCTTGCTTCATCAGCTAAAGATTGAATTCTTCCTTGGTAAATAAAACCGCCCCTATCAAAAACTACTTGTGTGATTTTTTTGTCTTTTGCTTTTTGAGCCAGTAATTCACCAACTTTTTGAGCTAATTCTAATTTTTTAATCTTTTCCGAATCTTTAATTTCTGAATCAGAAGCAGAAGCAAGTGTTGCTCCTTTTTCATCATTAATAATTTGGGCATAAATATGTTTATTAGATTTAAAAACACAAAATCGAGGCCTATCTTGAGTGCCAAAAATCTTTGCTCTTACCTTTCTATGCCTATTTTCTCTTTGTTTTTTATTAATATTTTTATCCATTAAATTATTGAATTATTCTTATTCTGAGCCACCAGTCACCTTTTTACCTGCTTTCCTTAGAATCCTTTCACCAACATAATGAACTCCTTTCCCTTTATAAGGCTCTACTGGTCTTTTAGATTTAATTAAAGCAGCAAATTGACCAACTTTTTCCTTAGACATACCAGAAACAGTTATAATATTTTTTTCTACTTTAATTTCTAATCCTTCAGTAATTGGAAGAACGATAGGATGATTGTATCCTAATTTTAAGTTCAAATTTCTCCCATCAACACTTGCTTGATAACCAACTCCAACAATTTCTAATTGCTTTGAAAAGCCTTTTTCTACTCCTTCTATTAAATTATTTATTCTAGATCTTAAAGTTCCCCATTTAACAGAAATATCTTTTTCATTGCTTTTTGGAGTAACAAACAATAAATTATCTTTTAAATCAATGTTGAATAATTCGGCATTAAAACCACCAGAGAAAACAAAAAAATCTTCTCCTTTTGGGCCTTTTGCTTTTAACTTATTTTCTTCCAAACTCACTTCTACTGAAGATGGAATATTAATTGGTTTTTTTCCTATTCTTGACATACTAATAATAAATAAATTTTACCACAATTCTAATAATACTTCTCCGCCAACTTTTAATTTCTTTGCTTCCATGTCAGAAATAATCCCCTTAGGCGTAGAAAGAACTCTTAAGCCCAATCTTCTTTTAAAAGGCCAGATATCCTTTGCCTGAACATAGACACGCCTTGAAGGCTTTGAAACTCTTTTTATTTCAGAAATTATTGGTTGATTTTTCTTATCATATTTAATTTCTATTTCAATAAATTTTTTTCCAGTTCCGGTTTGGGAACTTTTACTTTTTCTTTTTACTTTTTCAACACTTTTAATAAAATCGTTTTTTAACAAAACATTTAATATTTCTAACTTTATTTTAGAATAAGGAATAACAACAGTTCTTTTTTTAACTGCTTGTGAATTACGAATCCTTGTTAACATATCTGCTATTGGATCAGTCATCTTGTTACTTATTATTATTTATTAATTAAATTTACCAACTAGCTTTTTTAACACCAGGAATTTCTCCCTTTGAAGCCATTTCTCTGAAACAAATTCGACAAATACCATAATCTCTTATATAGCCTCTTTTCCTACCACAACGCCAACAGCGCCTCACTATTCGTGAAGAATATTTCGGCTTTTTTTGAGATCTTGCTATTACTGATTTTTTTGCCATAAAGGAAATTCTAATAATTGATATAATTTTATTGCTTGATCTTTTGTTTTTGCATTAGTAACAAAAGTTATCTCTAAACCAAAAATTGGGGCATTTTGAATTCTTTCTGTTTCTGGGAAAATACTATACTCTTTTACACCATAATTTAAATTTCCCTGTTCGTCAATATTTTTCAGAGGAATTCCCCAGAAATCTCTAATTCTTGGTAAAGCTAAATTTACAAATCTAAAAATAAAATCTTCCATTCTTTGTCCTCTTAAAGTTGTTTTTAAACCAATGGGCATGCCTTCTCTTAATTTAAAACTAGCAATTGATTTTTTTGCTGGACACGTAGATGGTTTTTGGCCAGTAATTATTCCTACTATTTCAGAAATCTTTTTAATTAATTCTTTATTATCTTTAGAAGTAGTCATTAATCGACCAACACCAACATTCACTACCACTTTCGTAATTCTAGGTACGCCAAGATCATTATCAATCTTAAATTCTTTTTTCATTCCAGGAATAACTATTTTCTTAAATTGTTCTTTGTAATGAAGTTTCATAAATTTTATGATATTTTAGCATTGCATTTTTTGCAAATTCTAGCTTTTATTCTATTGTCTTCTTGATATCCAATTCTCGTTGGCTTTTTACAATGAGGGCAGATCAACATAACATTTGCCCTGGCAATTGGTCTAGGAACAGCAACAATTTCTCCCTTTTCTCCTTGTTTTTTAGCCTTCTGAATTTTTTTTACTAAATTCAAGGACTCAACCACTACTTTATTTTCTGAGGGTAAAACTTTTATTACTTTACCTGTTTTATTTTTATCTTTTCCTTTTTTAATTTGAACTGTATCACCTTTTTTAATATTCATACTTAATAAAATAATGGATTAAATTTACACTAATTCTGGAGACAAAGCAGCTATTTTAAGATAACCCTTTTCTTTTATTTCGCGAGGGATTGGACCAAAAATACGATTACCTATCGGCTCTTTTTTATCATTAATAAGAATTGCTGCATTTTCATCAAAGCGGATATAGCTCCCATCTTTTCTTCGAAAAGCTTTTTTTTGACGAACAATTATTGCCTTAATTACTGCTTTCTTTTTTATCTCTTTGCGGGGTTCTGCTATCTGAACAGAAGCAACAATTATGTCACCTATCTGAGCATATTTTTTTCTACTACCACCCAAAACTTTAAAACAACGAATTACTTTTGCTCCGCTGTTATCAATTACTTTTAAGATTGTCTGTGGCTGAATCATATCAATATAAATTACTAAATTTGTTATTTATTATTTTTTTTATCTTCTTCATTTTCTATTTTCTCTTTTTCATTTGGATTAGACAAAACAGAAGAAACCACTCTCCATCTTTTATCTTTAGACATTGGCTTTATCTCTTCTATAATAACATTATCTCCTATGTGATATTGATTCTTTTCGTCATGAGCTTTGAAATTCTGAGAAATTTTATAATATTTTCTATATTTTGGATGCAATTTAATTCTAGAAACCTTTACGACAACTGTTTTTTCCATTTTATCAGAAATAATTTCTCCTTTCAGAGTTCTTTTTTTTCCTTTTTCTACTGATTTAATTTTTTGAGTTGTTGATTTTTCCATATTTTATTAATAAATAACTAAACAATATTTTGAGATTTTTCATTTAAAATAGTTAAAATTCGAGCAATATCTTTTTTTAAAACACGAATAGCGCGAACATTTTTAACCTTGCCGCTAGCTAAATTAAATCTTAGCTCTCTTAACTTTCTCTGAGAATCAGAAAGTAATTGATTCAATTCTTCATCTGATTTTAATTTTAATTCTTTTGTTTTAACCATCTTAAAGATTTAAATAACTTATTTTTTAATAACAGAAGTTTTTATTGGTAATTTGGAATTAGCTAAACGAAAAGCTTCTTTAGCTTTTTCAAAAGAGACTCCATCAATTTCAAAAAGAATTTTTCCTGGCCTAACTGGACAAACATAATATTCAACAGACCCTTTTCCTCCTCCCATTGTAACTTCTGGCGGTTTTTTAGTTATTGGCTTGTCAGGAAAAACTCTCATCCATACCTTTCCTTCTTTCTGCAAAGATCTAGCAATTGCTCTTCTTGCTGATTCTATTTGCTGCGAAGAAAGCCAAACTTCTTCAAGAGCTTTTAAACCAAAAATACCAAAAGAAAGATGGACTCCTCGAGTATCTAATTGACGAAATCTATTTCGTCCTTTATGCATCTTTCTATGTTTAACTTTTTTCGGTAATAACATAATAAATATTAATTTCTATTATTATCGTCAAGATTATTAAATTTTTCTCCTTTATAAATCCACACTTTTATTCCTACTGTACCATAAGCACAACGAGCTTCAGCATTACCATAATCAATATCTGCTCTTAAAGTTGATAAAGGCAACTTTCCTTTTTTTAACCACTCGTCTCTAGCTATCTCAATTCCATCTAGCCTTCCTGAAGCCATAATTTTAACACCTAAAACTTTTTTATGTTGCTCTATTTTATTGAGATATTGCTTTAAAACTCTTCTATAAGAAATTCTTTTTTCTATGTCTTCAGCAATTCCTTGAGCTACTATTTGAGCAGAAATTTCTGGGTTCTTTACTTCTTCTACAGAAATATTAATATTCAAATCAGTTTTTAAAATTTTCTTCAATCCTTTTTGAAGAGCATCTATGCCTTGACCTTGACGACCAATTAAAACACCTGGCCTAGCAGTTTGAATAATAATTTTAATATCTTTTGTTTTTCTTTCTATATCAATGCTTTCTATTCGAGAAGCTTTCGCCTTTTCATTAACAAATTGACGAATTTTATAGTCCTCTTCTAATAATTTTGGTGCTTCTTTTAAATTAAACCATCGAGATTCCCATCTCTTGTTTAAGCCTAATCTATAAGATTTTGGATTAATTTTTTTACCCATGAATTAAGTATTAATCTTCTTTGTTAAATTGTTTTACGACGAAAGACTTTTTTCTTTGAAACAACTCCACTTGGTGCTTTTTTCTCATGTTCTATTTCTGCTTTTTTAAAGCGAGGTGTTTTTGTTTTTAATGACTTAAACTCCTTTTTCTCTGTTTCTTTTCCTTTCTTTTGACTTTTAATTGCTTTTTCTGTCTTTTCTGTTTTTAATAAAGATTTTTTCTTTATTTCGTCTAGAATAATAAAAATATGTGAAGTTCTTTTTTTAATAGTATAAGCTGATCCTCGAGCTCGTGCTCGCCATCTTTTTAAAGCAGGCCCCTCATCAACTCTAGCAATTTTAATATAAAGGTTACTTTTATCTAATTGAAAATTATTTTCTGCATTAGCTACTGCTGATTTTAATAATTTTAAAACTGGGAGGCTACTTTTCTTAGGGAGATGATTTAATTGAGCCTCTGCATTTTGCACTGGTAACCCTTTTATAAGATCAGTCACTAAACGAACCTTTCTAGGGCTAGTTCTTAAATATTTTAAAGAAGCTTTTACTTCCATGTTCAATTTCATCTTTTAATTATTTATTTCCTGTTTTAGCTTTAGCAGCTGCTGGTTCTCCACTTACTACCTTTGTTTTTGTTTCTAAATCTCGCTGCATTTTACCTCCATGCCTAACAAACTTACGCGTAGGAGCAAATTCCCCTAAACGATGCCCTACCATTTCTTCTCTTGCTTCAACTTCAATAAAAGTCTTTCCATTATGAACCATAAAAACATAACCAACCATCTCAGGAGTAATCATTGAATCCCTCGACCAGGTTTTAATAGGAGTTTTATCTCCTGCTTTCATCCGAGAAATTTTTTTCAATAATTTAGGATGAATATAAGGACCTTTTTTAAGTGAACGTGACATACTTAGCGTTTATTAAAATTTTATTACAAATTAATTTAAAATTAAATTTTTTATTATTTACGTTTTTTCTTTCGTCTTGAAACTATAAATTTATTAGAATATCTTTTCTTTTTTCTTGTCTTCTTACCACCAGTTACTTTACCATAAATACTCTTCGGTCTTCTAGTCCCCCTCTTTGTTCTTCCTTCTCCTCCTCCATAAGGATGATCAACAGCATTCATCGCTGTTCCTCTAACTGTTGGCCTTTTCCCTAAATGACGAGAGCGGCCAGCTTTTCCAATACTAATCATTTTATGCTCTACATTCGAAAGTTGTCCTACTGAAGCATAATAATGATCTATCACTTTTCTTATTTCTGAAGAAGGCATTTTTAAATGAGTATATTTCCCATCTTGAGCAACAACTGAAGCAGAAGATCCAGCTGATTTTACTAATTTACCTCCAGCATCTGATTTCACTTCAATATTATGAACAAAATTACCAACAGGAATATTTTTAAGCATCATCCTATTTCCTTTCTTTAAAGTAGTTTTTTCGTCACAAATAATTTTATCTCCAACTTTTAATCCTTGTGGAGCTAAAATATATCCCCATTCTCCATCTTCATAAGAAACTAAAGAAATAAAACAAGAACGATTAGGATCATATTCGATAGTTTTAATTAAGCCAGGAATTCCCTTTTTTTCCTCACCAAAGAAAATACTACGATAGAGTCTCTTATGGCCTCCTCCTTTATGACGAACTGTTATTCTTCCTTTAGATCTACCCACCTTTCTTTTCTTAAAAGCAGTTAATTTTTTAAAAGGCTCGTCAGTTGTCAAAACCGAATAATCACTCACTGAATAATGACGTCTCGCCGGTGTTGTTGGTTTATACTTTTTTATCATATTCCTAAATCTATATTTTGTCCTTGTTTTAAGGTAATTATCATTTTTTTATTCCCTTTAAGGACGCTTTTTTTATTTCTCCATCTTTTTGTTTTCTTAGAAGCGCTCAAAACATTTATTTTTAATATCTTTACATTATAAATACTTTCTAAAAGTTTTTTAATTTCATTTTTTGTAGCTCTAGGATAAACTTCAAAAATATACTTATTTTCCTTTTCTCTTAAAAAAGTAAATTTTTCACTAAAATAAGGCCTTGCTAAAAAACTATGTTTTTGCAAAACATCTTTTGAAGAAGCTGGGGAAATAACAGCCTTCTTAGTTTTCTCAGTTGATGGAGAAGGTGTTGTTTTCTTCTCTTTTTTCTTCTCAGAAACTTGCTTTTTTTCCTTTTTTTTAAAAATATCTAAAACACTCATTGGTCTATTTTTTTTCTAAAGTTAAAAGTATACTTTTTGGTAATAATAAATATTTATTATTCAAAAGGTCAATTAAATTAATATTTTCAGCATTAATGACTTTTATATAAGAGATATTTTTAACGCTCCTGGAAAAATTTCTTTCCTTTGAATCAGTTACCAATAAAATACTAGGAAACTTTTCTTTCTTATCAAAAATGTTTTTAAAAATTTTATCTAGCGTACTAGTTTTTGGTTTTTCTAACTTTATTTCTTCAATAATTTTAACTTCTCCATCTTTTAATTTCTGAGACAATACCATTCGAATTGCTTCTTGTCTAACTTTTTTATTTATTTTCTTTTTTATATTTTGTTCTTTTTCTCTTGGACCAAAAGTTGCTCCCCCTCCTTTCCAAAGAGGAGAACGAATTGATCCATGCCGGGCCCTACCAGTTCCTTTTTGTACCCAAGGCTTTCTTCCTCCACCCTTAACTTCTGATCTATCTTTACTGAAAGCTAAAGGCTGCCTTTGATTACTAAGTAAATTTTTATAAACTTGATAAACAAGATTATTATTTAACTTTTTACCAAAAATTTCCGAAGATAATTCAATCTCTTCTTTTAACTCTCCTTTTGAATTATAAACTGGTGCTTTCATTTTAACCTATAATTTTTAATAGAGTATTCCTTCTACCTGGGATAGCTCCTTTTAAATAAAGAAGATTTTTCTCAGGAACAACTTTTATTACTGTAATTTTTTTAAGTGTTATCTGATCCTGCCCCATTCTTCCTGCCATTCTCTTTCCTTTTTCAACTCGTTGAATTCCAGTATGGCCAATTGATCCTGAAGCTCTTAGCTGGTCTTTTGTTCCATGAGTCGCTGAACTTCCTTTAAAACCATGCCTTTTAACAACTCCTTGAAAACCCTTGCCTTTACTTTCTCCTGAAACAATAACTTTATCTCCTTCTTTAAAAATATCTACTTTAATTTCATCACCTACTTTAAAATCTATTTCTTTCTTTTCCTCTTTGTTATTATTATCTAAGACAAACTCTTTAAGCCAACGAAAACCATCTTTTTTTTGACCAAAACCCATTTGAATAGCTTGATATTTATCTTTGTCTTGTGATTTTATCTGAGTAATCTTAACCGGCCCGGCCTCTAAAATGGTAACCGGAACTACTTTCCCTTCTTCATTAAACACTTGGGACATCTCTAATTTTTTAGCTAAGATTATTTTCATATCAATAAGAATAAATTTAAATCCTTGATTCTTCATAGAAAAACTGGGCCCTAGCCCAGTTTCCTTTTAAGCTACTCTGTAGACTAGATACTCCGGGCTTACATCTTTATCTCTATATCTATTCCTGCTGGTAAATCTAAATTTGTAAGAGCTTCTATGGTTTTCTGATTAGAATTTGGAATTTCAATAAGCCTTTTATGAATCCTGATCTCGAATTGCTCTCGAGCATCTTTTTTAATAAAAGTGGCTTTATTTACCGTATAGCGATGAATCTCTGTTGGTAAAGGAATCGGTCCTAATATTTCACTTCCATATCTCATCACTGTTTCAATGATCTGCTTACAAGAATTATCAAGAATTCGATAATCATAACCCTTTATTTTTATTCTAATCTTCTGTTGGATCTCTGTTTTAGAAGTTGACACCACAGTAAATAATATTATTTAAGGATTTTTGTTACGACTCCTGCACCGACAGTTCTTCCTCCTTCTCTAATAGCAAATCTAGAGCTTTCGTCTAAAGCTACTGGAACAATCAATTTAACTGTAAATTTAACATTATCTCCTGGCATTACCATTTCTACTCCTTCAGGAAGAGTAACTTCACCAGTTACATCAGCTGTTCTAATAAAGAATTGTGGCTTATATCCAGTAAAGAATGGGGTATGTCTACCTCCTTCTTCTTTAGCTAAAATATATACTTCTGCTTCAAATTCTGTATGTGGAGTAATTGAGCCTGGCTTAGCTAACACTTGACCTCTTCTAATTTCTTCTTTCTTTAAACCTCTTAATAAAATACCTACATTATCTCCTGCCTGACTCTCATCAAGAGACTTATTAAACATCTCTAAACCAGTAACAATAGTCTTAACTGTAGGTTGATAGCCGATAATTTCTATTTCATCATTCAATTTAATAACTCCTCTTTCTACTCTTCCAGTAGAAACTGTTCCTCTTCCTTCAATAGAAAAGATATCTTCAACTGGCATTAAAAATGGCTTATCAATATCTCTTTTAGGTTCTGGGAAATAAGAATCAACCGCTTCTAATAAATCAAAAATAGGCTTAACTTCTGGATCATCAGCAGATTTAGCTTCAAGGGCTTTTAAAGCAGAGCCTCTTATTATTGGAGCATTCTTTCCGTCATATTCATGTTTAGTTAATAATTCTCTAATTTCAGTTTCCACTAAATCTAACAATTCTTTATCTTCAACCATATCAACTTTGTTCAAGAAAACCGCCATTGCTGGAACTCCTACCTGACGAGCTAAAAGAATATGTTCAAAAGTCTGTGGCATTGGTCCATCAGGAGCAGAAACTACTAAAATAGCACCGTCCATCTGAGCAGATCCTGTAATCATGTTTTTGATATAATCAGTATGTCCAGGACAATCAATATGAGCATAATGCCTTGTTTCAGTCTCATATTCAGAATGATGAACATTGATAGTAATTCCTCGAGCTTTTTCTTCTGGGGCATTATCAATTTCATCTACATTTGAATCTTTCCCTGTTCCTCCTTTTAAATGAAGGGCATGTAAAATTGCAGCTGTTAAAGTGGTTTTCCCATGATCAATATGACCAATCGTTCCCACATTCATATGTATTTTACTGCGAACAAATTTTTCTTTTTCTGCCATATTTTTTATTATTTATTTTTTATTATTTATTTTTTCGCTTTCTAACTCGGTTATTAAGCGAATTGTTTGTGTACCTACAATATTAAGGTATAACCGATTTATTGTCAACCCTTAGGCTTCTTTTTCTGATTTTGATTCTGCCTTTCCCATAATTTCCTGGGCAATATTGAAAGGAACTTCTTTATAATGATCAAATTCCATTGTAAAAACTCCTCGACCTTCAGTTAAAGAACGTATCTTTGTAGCAAAACCAAACATTTCTGCCAAAGGAACTTTTGCCTCAATAACTTTTGTCATTCCACGATCAAACATACTTTCGATGCTTCCTCTTTTAGAACTCAAATCTCCTGTAATATCTCCTAAATATTTTTCTGGAATAACTACCTCTAATTTCATTATTGGTTCTAAAAGAACTGGATCAGCTTTTTTAGCTCCGTCTTGAAAAGCCATTGAACCAGCTATCTTAAAAGCAAAATCAGAAGAATCTACATCATGAAAAGATCCATCATAAAGAGTTACTTTTACATCAGAAACTGGATACCCAGCTATAATACCTCTTTCCAAAGCTTCTTTAACTCCTTTTTCTACTGCCGGAATAAATTCTTTAGGAATAGCTCCTCCTTTTATAACATCTACAAATTCAAATCCTTTTCCTCTTTCTAAAGGCTCTAATCTCAATAAAACATGACCATATTGTCCTCGCCCTCCTGATTGTCTAATATATTTTCCTTCACTTTCTACTGTTTTTTGAATAGTCTCTTTATAGGCTACTTGGGGACGACCTGTCTTTACATTAAGATTAAATTCTCTTTTCATTCTGTCTACTAGAATTTCTAAATGAAATTCTCCCATCCCTGAAATAACCGTTTCTGATGTTTCTTGATCACTTTTTGCTTTAAAGGTAGGATCCTCTTCTGATAATTTTTTTAAAACTAATGACATTTTCTCTTGATCAATTTTTGTTTGAGGCTCTACCTTGATTGAAATAACCGGCTCTGGAAATTCAATTTGCTCTAAAATAACTGGATTATCAGGATCACATAGAGTATCTCCTGTTCCTGTGTTTTTTAAACCAACTGTCGCTGCAATATCTCCTGCCCTAACTTCTTCTAATTCTTCTCGTCGATTAGAATGCATCTGCAGTAACCTACCTATTCTTTCTTGTTCTGATTTACTAGCATTTAAAAGATAATTACCTTTTTTAAAAACTCCTGAATAAACCCTAAAGAAACTCAAAGACCCTACATAAGGATCATTTGCTACTTTAAAAACTAATGCTGAAAAAGGTTCATCATCACTAGAATGACGAACAACTTTTTCTTCAGTTTTAGGGTGAATCCCTTCAATTGGAGGTAAGTCTTGTGGGGAAGGCAAATATTCAATAATAGCATCAAGAAGAGGCTGAATGCCTTTGTTCCTAAAAGAACTCCCGCAAAAAACTGGAATAATTTTACCAGAAATTGTTGCCTTTCTTAATATTTCTCTAACCTTATCTACTGAAGGTTCTTTCCCTTCTTCAAGATACTCAGTTAAAGTTGCCTCATCTTGCTCTACTATTTTTTCAATAAAAGCTTTTCTATATTCTTCAGCTTTTTCAATTAAATCTGATGGAATTTCTTTTAAAGTAATAATTTCTCCTTGCTCTCCTTCAAAATAAACTGCCTTCATTAAAATCAAATCAATTACACCTTCAAAATTTCCTTCAGCTCCAATAGGAATATTAATAGCTTGAGCATGAGGAGTTAATCTTTCTTTAATAGACTTAAATGCTTTTTCATAATCAACCCCCATTCGATCCATCTTATTAATAAAACACATTCGTGGTACTTTATATTTATCTGCTTGCCGCCAAACTGTTTCAGACTGCGACTCTACCCCAGCTACTCCATCAAAAATAACAACTGCTCCATCAAGAACTCTTAAAGATCTCTGAACTTCAGCTGTAAAATCAATATGCCCTGGGGTATCAATAATATTAATTCGATGTTCATAATTTTCATCTTTTTCCCGATAAGTTGGCGCCCAAAAACAAGTCGTTGCTGCTGAAGTGATTGTTACCCCTCTTTCTCTTTCTTGAACCATCCAATCCATAGTTGTTGTCCCTTCATCAATAATACCAATTTTATGTGTAATACCAGTATAAAATAAAACCCGCTCAGTTGTTGTTGTTTTACCAGCATCAATGTGAGCAATAAAACCAATGTCCCTTATTTTTTCCTTAGGATATATTTTTGCCATAATATTAATTTAAAAACTAAAACGAGCAAAGGCCCGATTGGACTCTGCTATTCGATGAGTATCCAATTTCTTTTTAATTGCTGCTCCTTCGTTTTTAGAAGCCAAAATTAATTCTTCAGCCAACCTTTCTGCCATTGATTTTCCTTTTTTAGCTCGAGTTACACCTATTAACCAACGACAAGCTAAAGTAATTTTACGATATTCAGGAACTGCTTGAGGAACTTGATAATTTGCCCCTCCAATCCTTTTGCTCTTAACCTCTAATTCTGGAGACACATTTTTAATAGCTAAATTAAAAACATCTAGCGGTTCTTGTTTTATTTCTTTTTTAATAGCCTCCATTGCTTTATAAAAAACTCTTTGAGCTGTAGATTTTTTTCCATCTCTCATTAAATAGTGAACAAAGCGTGTTGCTAAAGCGCTTTTATAAATTAAATCTGGCTCATATTTTTTTTCTTTTCTATGTTTTCTTCTCATGGTAAATATTATTTTCCTTTTTTAGTACCATACTTACTTCTTTGCTGTTTTCTTCCTTCAACTCCAAGAGAATCATATTTACCACGAACTACATGATAACGAACTCCTGGTAAATCTTTTACCCTGCCTCCTCTAACTAAAACAATTGAATGTTCTTGTAAATTATGCCCTTCTCCAGGGATATAAGCAGTAACTTCCATTCCATTACTTAATTTAACTCGAGCAACTTTTCTCAAAGCTGAGTTTGGTTTTTTAGGAGGAGTAGTAAAGACTTTCAAGCAAACACCTTTTTTTAAAGGAGAGCCATGATGAGTCGGTCGATTCTTAATTACATTAAAAGAAAAAGACAGAGCAACTGATTTGCTCTTTTTTGTTATAGGCTTCCTCTTGTTTTTAATTAGTTGATTTAAAGTCGGCATAACATAAATAAAATGATAAAGAGCGTTAATTTAAAATAATAAAAAAGATAACTGCGCTAAGTTTAGCAAATAAGAGGGTTTACGTCAACCCCAATAGAGTTTTTAATTTAAAGGAATTCCTGTAAATAAGGAGAAAAAAATCATTACTAAAGGCAAAATAATACTGCCAGCAAACATTATAAAAAAGAGAAGAATAATAATACCATATTGAGAAAGAATCATTTCAAGTTCGCGGGAAGGAAAAAAATAAAACAAGATTTTTGATCCATCTAAAGGAGGAATTGGCATTAAATTAAAAATCCCTAAAATTAAATTAATCCAAACTATAAACATCAAATAAGGCAATAGAGAGATAAAAGACGAGGTTATTAATATAACTCTTGTGATCAAGCCAAAAAATAAAGCTAGAGAGAAATTAGCCAAAGGACCAGAAAAGGCTAACAAAGCAGTGTCTCGTCGTGGGTCTTTAAGTTTTAAAGGATTATAAGGCACTGGCTTTGCCCAGCCAAAAATAAAACCAGTATTTATAATTACTAACATTAGCGGCAAAAGAACTGAGCCAATTGGGTCTAAATGTTTTATTGGATTTAAAGTTAAACGCCCCATCTTTTCTGCTGTATCATCACCAAGATGCAAAGCAGCCAATCCATGAAAGACTTCATGGATAATAACAGAAAATAATAAAATTATAAGTTGAAAAATTAATGGTACTTGTGAAAACATAAAAAATAAAACAATTTAAGATTTATTAGTATAACATTTTTTTAGAATAATAAAAACAGCAGGTATTAATGCCTGCTGTTCCTTTAGTTAGAATTAATCTTATCTAATCTTAAACTAGAATCTGAAAAAGATAATAAACAAAAATCAATAACACTAAGCCAAAAACCCTAAAAGCAATATCAGAAATATTCATCCAATAATTTAATATTCTGTTAACTGTACCTTTTGGTACAAACAAAAAGGTTAACCCCTTGATGATAGCAATAACAGCTAAAATCTGCATGACTAAACCCTTACTTACTAATGCTGTAGATTGCCAAAACAAATAACCTATTACTAATGCTATTATTCCCCAAAGCCAAAAAGGACCACTATGAGAAACCTTTAACATAAAACCTTTGGCTGTCTTTGGTACAAATAAAGCTAAAATACCGATAATCGTCCATAAAGCAATAAAAAGATAAATTATCCAAATCATATATTTTTATTATTTTAAATTATTGACCCACGGCTTTTAATTATTATACCATTATTAATTTTACAATTCTAATTAATTGTATATAGTCCTAATTTTTGTAAAGCATGCTTTGCTAAAACTAATCTTTGGTTACTATTGGTATAAAAAGTACAAAGAGCTTCTTTTCTCTTCACTTTTTCTCCAATAGTTTTATCTAAATAAACACCTGCTTGCTTAGTTGAAGGAGACCCCAATAATCTGCAAATTTTATTCAAATTTTTGTTATCTATTGATTTTATTAAACCTTCTTTTGAAGATTTTAATTCCCAAGAAACTTTGCCTAAATTAATCTCTTCAGAATCAATATTAGAATTTCCTCCTTGGGCTTTTATTATTTCGCGCATTTTTTTTAATGCTTTTCCTGACTCCAAAGATTCTAATGCCATTTTTTGACCATTTCCTTTTTTAACTTTACCTGCCAATTCTAATAAATGACCTGAAAGTAAAATTGCTTTTTTTTCTAAATCCTTTGGCCTTTTTTCTTTTTGTTGCAAAACCCTCATTACATCTCTTGCCTCTAAGCAAGGACCAATACCACGACCAATAGGACCCATTGTTTTAGAAACAATAATTTTTGTTTTCATTTTAAATCTTTTAGATAAATAAAGAAAAAGATTTTTTACAAAACGGATTTCTTTGGGATCATGAATTTTTGCTGTTGGACCAACAGGCATATCAATTACTAAACGATTAATTCCTGTTGCTACTTGTTTTGACATAATACTAACTACCATTTTTGAATAAGGCTCTCTTCCTAAACGACGTGTAATTTCAATAAACCTATCATCTGCTGGAGCCAATCTTAGAGCTCCTCCCCAAATTAAACAACCATTTGTTTTCTTAACAATCTTCTTTATTTCTTTTGAAGTAAAACCAACTGGGGCCAAAACTTCCATAGTATCAGCTGTTCCTGCTGCTGAAGTAATTGCTCGAGAAGAGGTTTTAGGAATTATTACTCCACAACTAGCAACAATAGAAATTATTATTGGGGTAATACGATTTCCAGGAATACCCCCGATTGAATGTTTATCTGCCACAATATCACCAAATTTTATCATTTCTCCTGTTTCACTAATTGCTTTTGTTAAATAATAAATCTCTTCTTTTGAAAAGTTCTTTTTATCAAACGCTGAAGCAATAAAAAAAGCCAATTCTAAATCACTGATTCTGTATCGAGCAATATCAGAAACTAAAGAAGAAATTTCATCATATGTAATTTTCTTTTCATCAAGTTTTTTATGAATCGTTTTCAAAGAAGGAGCATGCCCTGAAAGCCTTAATTCTAACAACTCTCCTTTTTTAATTTTGTATCTATTAGTAATATCTCGAAAAAGCCCTATTTCTCCTTTCTTAACTAAACTTTTTGTTGTATCAATTGCTATTTCTGTCTTTTTATTTTTCCATTTCAATTCTAATTGATCGCCTGGTCTAACACCAAAATTTTCTCCATCTTGCTCATGAATTATAGCAATCCAAGGATAACCTGTTTTAATATCTAAATATTTTACTTTAAGTAAAAAAGAATTGTTCTTTTTTAAATTATTCTTCTTTTTTTTCATTCTAGTCTTTTTAATTTTTTTATTATTAAATAATTTTCTTTTCTAAAAGATTTCTTGCCAAAGACTTAACAATATCAACTGTATAATAAGAATTTTCTAGAGTATTAGTAAACACTATTTTTTTAGGATTAACAACAGCTAATTGATCTATTGCTTTATCACCAAAAATAGAATGAACAAAAGCGAAGCTAATTGTTTTTGGTTGAAATGTTTTTATTGCCTGTGCTGTTTCTAAAATAGTATTGCCAGTAGAAATGATATCATCAACAATAATAACATCTTTTTCTTTTAATCTTTCTGCCATTTCCTCTGGATAAATAAAATTTATTTTCCCTGTTTTAAAATCTCTAGTTTTTTTAATAACTATCTTAGCTGCTAGAAAATTTTTACAAAAATTATCAACAAATGCCTTGGCTTCTTCATCAGGGCCAATGACTACTGAATCTGAAGGCAAAAAATCTTTAAATTTTTCTGCCATATCTTCAAAAACAAAAATATTATAAGCTGGAATTTTAAACAAATCTCCAATTTTCTTTCTATGTTCATGCATATTACAAGTAATAAATATATCTGCATTTTCTTCTATTAATTCTGCCACATAAAGAGAAGAAAGAGGCTCTCCTTCTCGAAAAATAGAATCCTGACGAGCATATGGCAAATAAGGCATAATAGCAATTGTTTTTTCAGCAAATTCTTTTATCTTTCTTAATAATAAAAAATATTTTATTAAATAAGCATTTATATCTTCTTTTTGTTTTTTTTGAATAATTAAAATAACTTCTTGAGCTTTTTCTTCCTTTTCTAAGCGAGGCTGTATTTCGCCATCAGCAAAAACTCTGTCTTCAACAGAAACAAATGGCAAATTAAGCTCTTGACTTAATGCTCTCCCTAAATCATCTCCAATGATTAATTTTTCCATAAATATTATTTATTTTGATAAATTATTATCGTAAATTCCCCTTTTATTTTATCATGTTTTATTTTTTCAATCACTTCTTTTATCGTTCCTCTATAAGTTGTCTCAAATTTCTTAGTTAATTCTCGGCAAACTACCATTTTATAATTTGAATCAGGGTCTTTATTATAAATTTCTTCCAAGGTTTTAAGAATTCGATGAGAAGATTCATAAAAAATAACCGGATGTTGAAAAGTTTGTAATTGATAAGTTAGCTCTTTAAAAAATCGATTTCTTTTATTTTTATTAGGAGGAAAACCTAAAAAAGTAAATTTATCTATAGGAAAACCAGAAATACAAGCTGCGGATAATAAAGCTGAACAACCAGGTATTGGAATAATTTTAAGATCAATATCTTCTAAATTTGTTAAAGAACTGCCTTCATTAATTAAAAAACTTATCAATTTATTGCCAGGATCAGAAATTCCTGGAGTTCCAGAATCAGAAACTAAAGCCAAATTCTTTCCTTCCTCAATTAATGATTTAATCTGTTCCATTTTTTTAATTGATGAGTGCTGGTGATAGCTAAGAACAGGTGTTTCAATATTATAACGAGATAATAATTTTCTTGTTACTCTTGTATCTTCACACAGGATTAAATCAACTTCTTTTAAAATTCTAATCGCCCGCAAAGAAATATCTTCCAAGTTTCCAATTGGAGTAGCAACAATAAAAAGATTACTCATCTAAATTAAAGTAACTTAAAATTATTAATTATCAATCCAAACTTATACCCTAAGAATTCAGCTGCTTTCCTACAATAAATCATTCTATCAGTAAAAATTTCAAAATACTCCATAACCGGCACAAAATTAGAATCAATTTTTAAAACTGAAGTAATTAATTTCTTTTTTTTATCAATCCTAATATTAGAAATTGTAGTTGCATAATTAACTCGATCATGAATATCTTCCATAATTCTATGTTTCTTTTTATTAACAACTCTGGAACGACGAACATCTGTTTTATCAGCCAAAACAACAATGGCAGAAATTGGGGCTGAAAATTTCATCTCATCTTTATCGTGGCTAGAAATAGCCTGAGTAATTATAGCTAATTCTTTTGGAGAAAAATCTTGTTGAAAAATTTGATGGAATAACAAAGCCCCAAGATAATGATGATGGCTTCTGCTTAAAAAATTGCCCATATCATGACAAAACCCGGCAATAGACGACAATTCTTGTTCTCGTTCTGAAAGCCCGATTTCTTTTGCAATAAACCTTGCTCGTTCAGCAACAAAATCAGCATGAGAAAGACTATGTTCAGTATAACCAGAAGCAGCTAAAGCGTCATCTGATTGTTGAATAAATTCTAGAACTTGAGGATTTTTCTTAACCTCTCTTAGATTAAGCATAATTTTAAAATCTTATTTTTAATAACTATATCATACCAGAAAAAAATATAAATATAAAACAAAATAATAATCAATTTAAAAATCTCTGATGTCGTTAAATTAAAAAGATGCCGCTATTTATTAAAATAAAATCATTGAGAAGCAGCGTCTTTAATATAATAAAAATATTAAAAAATTATTTTACTATTGTTAAAAATTGACCCTTAGAAAATAATTTCTTTATACATTGATAAAAATTATTATAGGATATACTTTTTAATATTTTTATTCTTTCTTCGGGTAAAAGAAAATCATCGGTTGACATAAATTCTTTTCCTAAAATATAAGGCATAAAATCCTGAGGTTCTTGAAAATATTCAATCTCTAATTTTTGAGCAATGGAAAAAATATTTTTATCTATTTTACCATTGAGCAACTTTGTATTATATTGTTCTATTTTTTTTAAACAGTTATTGGGCTGAGTAGTAAAAAATTGAAGCCCTAAAAAGCTTAATCCCTTGTAATGTTCCAAAAATGCTTCACCTTTATAAATAAGATGTTCTTTTTGGATCAAAATACTAGAAATAAAAGACTGATTCATTGACCCAAGAACCCTTCTAAAAACATCCAGAATAGTTCTTTCTTTTTTGCTAGGATTTTTTAACAGCCATCCTAAAGTTACTATGTGAGACGCCAAACCTTTATTAATTATTTTTTTCGACACTTTTTGAAATTCTTTTCTTTGTACAGGAGAAATAATAGGAGAAATACGAGGAGATAATTTGTTAGGAAAAAACCGAATTTTTTTTGATTTTCTATCAAAAATTATTTCAACAAAATTGTTTTCTCTATAATATCTCTCATGCCATTTTTTAAGCATCGCTAAATTAATTTTTTTCAAAAATTGCTTATTCCCTATAACAGGTTTTTCTAAGGCAGTATTTTTAAAAACAAAAGAAAAGAAAGACTCTTGCGCTAATATATCAGGAAGAGTTTTTCTGTAAGCGATTTCCTCTTTAATTATTTTTTTTTCTTGTTCTAGAGCCTCAATTGAAATCTCAGGATTTAATATTAAATATTTTAATTTTTTTCTTAATTTCTTTAATAAAATTTTATCCAAAGGCCAAGCTGTAATTATAGTTGAATATTCTTGAGTTTCTATTTCAATATCAACATTGTTTTCCTCTAAAAAATTATTTAGACCTAACTTTTCTAATGAATAATTAAAAACAATATGCTCTAAAAAATGAGAAATACCTTTAATCTTTGGTGTTTCAAAAACAGATCCAGTTTTTATAAAAATATAATATTCAATATCTTTCACAATGTATAATTATTAATTTTATAACTCTCATATTATATCAAAATGACTAGGAATATAAAAGGGCATGGATAGATACCAAGCCCTTTTTTGATTTACTGGCCCTTTTTGCCGCTACGTGGGCTCTTTGGTGCTCCATGACCTGGTTTTCCTCCCTTTCCATCACTAGGTTTAGGGGCGCCCTTGCTAAATTTACTCATTTTTTTTTGCCTCCTTTCTGGTTTGTAAATTTTCAAACTACATGTTTTAATTACCGTTATTATAAATCTTTATAATTATTTTGTCAAGAATAATAAAATATAAAATATTGTAATAAAAAATGCTGCCACTTTTGGCAAGCCAAAAATGACAGCATCCTTAGTATAGCAAATGGAAATAATTTGTCAAGTCTTTTAATTAATCAGTCCTCTCAAGAACCCTTGTAAATTATCAGGTAAAACAGGAATGATTTCCTGCCACCAAGGAAGGTGAAGAGCTTCAATTTCAATGTATTCAAGGCCTGTG
>CAYRXA010000019.1:0-9787 GCA_964428155.1 uncultured Candidatus Saccharibacteria bacterium | reverse complement strand
TTTTTTAATCTTAAGGGAATAATAATTATTAAACAAACAATTCTTGCTTGCTTTTCGGCTCTGGCTTTAGTTGTCCCTTGGCTTATTTTTAAAACTCAGAATTTTTCACTAGTTGCTCCATTTACTAATGTTTTGGTTATTCCTTTTGTTCCTTTAATAATTGGTGGTGGATTAATAACTGCTTTTGTTTCTTTTTTATTTTATCCTTTTGGTTTGTTGTGTGGATTTTTTCTTAATTTTATTCTTTTTTATATTCTTAAAGTTATTTCTTTTTTTTCTTCTTTGTCTTGGGCAGAAATTTATATTCCTTGTATTTTACGTTGGGTTATCATTCCTTATGGTATTTTTATTTTTATCTATCTTCGTAATAATAAAATTTAAGATTAACAATTTTTTAGTAGGATCTTTATGAATAAATCTTTTAAATATTTTCTAATAATTCTTATTTGCACCAATGTTTTTACTTTCTTGATCATTTTTGATTATTTATATCTTGGTAATGGGGAAGTAATTTTTCTTGATGTTGGTCAAGGAGATGCAGAATTAGTTAAAACTTATGCAGGGAATATTTTAATTGATGCTGGGCCTGATGCAAGTATTATCCGAGAATTAGATAATTCTTTGTCTTTTTTTGATAGGACTATTGATCTTTTTATTCTTTCTCACCCTAATAAAGATCATTTTTATGGCATTATTGAAATGCTGGATAAATATAAAATAAGAGCAGTAATGCTTAATAATGTTTTTTATTCTGATTCTCAATATCAAAAATTACTTCAAGAGCTAGAAAAGAGAAATATTTTAATAATAAAAGGTTTTGAAGGAATTAAAATTAGTTTAGGAAAAGAAGATAAATTTTCTGTTTTGTATCCAAAAGCAATGGTTTCTTTAGGTGAAGACCCTAATAAGTTTAGTTTGGTTTTGTCTCTGTGCTTAGGGCAAAATTATTTTCTTTTTACTGGAGATATTAGTAATGTTCAAGAAAAAGAAATTTTACCTATTTTATTAGAAGAAAATAAGCTTCGGGTTTTAAAAGTTGCTCATCATGGTTCTCGTTATGCTTCTTCTTGGCAATTTCTTGAGTCTTTTATGCCTCATATTTCAATTATTGAAGTGGGTAATAATAATTATGGTCATCCTCATCCTGATACTCTTGAGCGCTTAAAGCAAGCAGGATCAACAATTTTTCGCACTGATTTGGATGGAGCAATCTATTTTAAGATTAAATAGTTGCTTTAATAAGCCTTTTATTATACAATGATTTTAGGTTTGATATTTTCATTTAAAAAATATTTATAATTTATGTCTAGAATTTGGATAAAACAAACCCCAGAATATTTAAATAAAGAAATTAGTCTTTATGGTTGGGTAGATTCTCGCCGAGACCATGGAAAGATTATTTTTATTGATTTAAGAGATAAAACAGATAAAGTTCAGGTGGTTTTTTCTCCTGATAAAGGGGAAATATATGATTTAGCTGGAAAGCTTCGTTCAGAATGGGTTATAGAAATTAAAGGTAAAGCCAATGCTCGACCTGAAAATATGCAAAACCCTAAGATTGCTACTGGGAAAATAGAAATCGAAGCAACTGATTTAAAGGTTTTAAGCCAAGCTGATTCTTTGCCTTTTGATATATCTAATAATAATGAATCTGTAAATGAGGAAATACGTTTAAAATACAGATATTTAGATTTACGTCGTCAACGTTTGCATCAAAATTTATTGTATCGACATAAGATAATTAAATTAATTAGGGATTTTCTTTCAAGTAATAATTTTATAGAGGTAGAAACACCTATTTTAACAAAGTCTACTCCAGAGGGTGCTCGAGATTATGTTGTTCCTTCTCGATTAGAAGCAGGTAAATTTTATGCTTTGCCTCAGAGCCCTCAGCAATACAAGCAACTTTTGATGGTTGCTGGGGTTGAAAAATATTTTCAAATTGCCCGTTGTTTTCGAGACGAAGATACTCGTGGAGACAGGCAACCTGAATTTACTCAATTGGATATAGAAATGGATTTTCCTACCCAGGAAGATATTTTACAATTAATAGAAAATCTTTTTAAAGAATTAGTAACAAAAATTTATCCAGGGAAGAAAATTAAAGAATTTCCATTTCCGAGAATTTCCTATCAAGAAGCAATGGAAAAATATAATTCTGATAGGCCTGATTTAAGAGAAGTAAACAGCAAAGGAGAAAAGGATTCAAATGAATTAGCTTTTGCTTTTGTTGTTGATTTTCCTCTTTTTGAATGGAAAAAAGAAGAAAAAAAATGGGGAGCAGTTCACCATCCATTTACAAGGCCTAAACTAGAGCTAGGCGAAACAATTCCTCAGGCGATAGAGAGAATTAATAAAGACCCAGGAATTCCTTTAGCAGATCAATATGATTGTGTTTTAAATGGTAACGAAGTTGGTGGTGGTTCATTGAGAATTTCAGAACCTGAATTATTAGAAGCTATTTTTAAAATATTAGGTCATCAATCTGAAGAGATTTCTACAAAATTTGGTCATCTTTTAAAAGCTTTTGGTTATGGTGTTCCTCCTCATGGAGGCATTGCTTTAGGCTTGGATAGAATCATAATGATTTTTCAAAACGAACCAAGTATTCGGGAAGTTATTGCTTTTCCTAAGACAGGCGATGGTAGGGATTTAATGATGGAAGCGCCTTCTTTTATAGATTCTAAGCAACTAAAAGAACTGCATCTGAAGACTTTTAATTCTTAAAACTTTGTGATATAATTTAGCTTGGGTCTTGCCGAATTAAGGAACGAGTCAGGACATTTTGTCTTTTAAGGGAGTTTTATATCTTTTACCTCTTGGGGTAAAAGTGCAAACACCCACTTGACTATTAGCTGATTCGACCTTAGTTGCGGGCGAGGCCCTCTATTAGCTCCTTTAAGCTTTAAATTAAAAATTATTTAATATGTCTCGAATTTGTTCTATTTGTGGAAAAACATATCAAAAAGCAACGCGTTATAAAAAAATACGCTCTGTTTATAATC
Organism: uncultured Candidatus Saccharibacteria bacterium; assembly: GCA_964428155.1. GTDB lineage: Bacteria > Patescibacteriota > Minisyncoccia > UBA6257 > UBA6257 > JAQTTC01. The sequence continues at coordinate 6,782 of CAYRXA010000019.1, read as the reverse complement.
CTATTTCTCGTCATCGTCAAAAACCTAATTTACAATTATTCAAAATGCCTGATGGGAAAAGGGTTTTGATTTGTTCAACTTGTCGAAAGCGTCTTTCAAAAACAATTTCTTGATTATAAATTATCAAGCTTTAAATTTAGTTTTTATTGTATGAGTTTTAAAAATGAATGCACTCTTGTTTTAATCAAGCCTGATGGTATCCAACGTAGTTTAATCGGTGAAATTATCTCTCGTTACGAGAAAACAGGACTTAAGCTATTAGGCTTAAAACTTGTTTTACCAACAGAAGATTTAGTGGAAAAACATTATTTAGCAGATCCTGATTGGAAAATTAAAGCAGGTACAAAATCAATTCAAGCATATAAAGCAAAAAATCTAAAACCTCCTTTTAAGGAAGCAGAAAAGATGGGGGAGGTAATTTTAGAAAGATTGAAAAGATATCTTTCTTGTGGGCCAGTAGTAGCAATGGTTTGGCAAGGGATGAATTCTGTAGGAGTAGTGAAAAAAATTACTGGAGAAACAGATCCTTTGGTTTCTGATGTTGGCACTATTCGTGGAGATTTTACGCTCGATTCTTGTACAGTAGCTGATATTGATGATCGGGCAGTTAGAAACTTAGTGCATGCCTCAGGCACTGTTCTAGAAGCACAAAAGGAAATATCTCTTTGGTTTAAACCAGAAGAATTAATGCAATATTCTTTAGTTGGTGAATCAATTTTGTACGATGTTAATTTAGATGGTATTTTAGAATAAGCTTAAAATTTTAACTTTCGGGGCATAGTGTAATGGCTAACATGCACGCATGGGGTGCGTGTGATTCTGGGTTCGAGTCCCAGTGCCCCGACTGGATTATATGAAATTTACTATTGAGACAAAAGGTCATTATGACTTCATTAATCTAACAGGGAAAATTAAGGAGTTAATTAACTGCTCTAAAGTTGAAAATGGAGCAGTTTTAATTTTTGTTAAAGGCACTACAGCTGCAATTACTATTATGGAAGAAGAAGCAGGTGCTTTGGAAGATTTTAAAAAAACATTAGAGAAAATAGCTCCAGAAAAAAAAGATTATAAACATCATCTAAAAGGGGAAGATAGTAATGGAGCTGCTCATATTAAATCTGCTTTAATTAAGCCTGAAATTATTGTTCCTTTAGAGAAAGGGGATCTTTGTTTAGGTGTTTGGCAGCAAATTATTTTAATAGATTTTGATGAAAGACCTAGGCAAAGAGAAGTGATTGTTAAAATAATGAAAACATATTAAAATGTTTTTATAGGATAAGCAAAAGAGTAAAAAATTATTTATTTTAAAAATGAAATTATTTTCAAAGAATATATTAAAAATATTAATATTTTTAATTTCTTTGGTTTTGGTAGGAATTCTTTTCTCTATTTTAAATTTGTTATTTCAAGACAGTAGCTTAAAAGAACAAAAATACTTAGGAACAATTTCAAATTCTGAAATTTTGGTAGAAAAACAGACGATAGAATATTTAGAAGAAAAGTCAGTGGAAGAGCTTGATCTAATTCCATTGTTTTCATTTTCCTCTACTGAGCTTGAGCAAGGAGACACATTAATTATTCTGGCAGAAAATATTTCTGAGAACGATGGAATCATTGGAAAATTTGATAATCAATTATTTGATTTTTTCCCTATTAATTCAGTTGGAAAAAAAGTAGCTCTTTTAGGGATTGATGCTAAGAAAGTGCCTGGAGATTATTCTCTGTCAATTTTTCTTTCTGACGAGTTATTAATCGAAAAATTAATAAAAGTTAGCAAAAGCGATTTTTATATTACTAAAATAATAATAACCCCAGAATTAGAAGAAAAAGGTTTTACTGCTTCCAACATATCAGAAAATATTTCTACAAAAGAAGCAATTATTGTTTACAATATTATAAAAAATTACAGTCCAAAAGCTTATTTTAATCAAGCTTTTATTTATCCTTTAGATGAAATAGTTGATGTTGGGGCTTTTGGTAATATTAGAAAAGATAACGGGGTTACAATTCAACACTTAGGCGTAGATTTAGATGCTATTGAAGGAACTCCAATTTATGCCATTAATGATGGTCAAGTAGTTTTTGTTGAAGAATTAACGGTTTTTGGTAAAACAATAATTATTGATCATGGTTTAGGTATTTATTCTTTATATCTTCATCTTTCTGAATTTAATGTTTCAGAAAAAGAATCATTGTCTAAAGGAAAAATAATTGGCTTTTCTGGAAATACTGGTTGGTCAACAGGTCCGCATTTACATCTTTCTATTAAAATAAATGGAGCAAGTGTTGACCCTTTGAAATTTATAAGTAATTTTGGTATTCTTATAGAAGATAAATAATTAATTTTAATAAATAAAAAACATGAACAAATCTTATCTTTTAATAACTATTATTCTTATTGGGTTAATTCTAATTGGTGCTGGTTATTATATTTTAAATAAAGAAAAAATAGGTGTGGTTTGTACTATGGATGCTAAAGAATGTCCAGATGGTTCTTTTGTTGGTAGAGTGGCGCCAGATTGTGAATTTGCGCCATGTCCAGGAGAAGAAGAAGGAATTTTTGTTTTTTCTCCTCAGAGAGATCAAATAATTAGCAATCCTTTAGAAATAACAGGTCAAGCAAGAGGTCCTTGGTATTTTGAAGCTCAATTTTCAGCTGAACTTTATGACAACAATGATAATTTATTAAGTACAGCTATTTTAACAGCAGATCCTTCAGATGGAGATAGCTGGATGACAGAGGATTTTGTTTCTTTTAATGGAGAGTTAGAATTTTTTGGACCAACAACCTCAGAAGGAATTATGCGTTTTTTAAGTGCCAATCCCTCAGGTTTATCTGAAAATCAAAAGATTTTTGAAGTTCCAATTAAATTTCCAGAGCCAACACAAAATATTTTGCTTTATTATTATAATCCAGAACAAGACAAAGATGAGCAAGGCAATATTAAATGTAGTCGAGATGGTTTAGTGGCAATTGAAAAAGCAGTTTCTGTTAATAAAACATCAATTCCAGATGTTATAAATCTTTTATTAAAAGGTAAAGAGAATTTATCAGCAGAACAAGAATTAGAAGGAATAACAACAGAATTTCCTCTTGAAGGACTGTCTCTTTCCCAGGCTAATTTAAAGGCAGATGGAACATTAGTTTTAACTTTCGAAGATCCTTTATATCAAACTTCTGGTGGTTCTTGCCGAGCAGGAATTTTATGGTTTCAAATAGAAGAAACAGCAAAGCAGTTTGATGGTGTTGAAAGGGTTGAGTTTATGCCAGAAGAATTGTTTCAGCCATAGAGAGAAAATTAGAAAAATAAAGGTCGTTAATAACAAAATTTAAAAAATATGGATAATAAAACATTAATAGCATTAAGAGAAGATTTAGTTGGAGAATTAGATGCCATCAATTTATATCAGGTTCATATTGATGAAATTGATGATGAAGAAGTAAAAAAAGTTTTAGCTCACATTAGAGATGATGAAAAAGAGCATGTTGCTGAATTAGTAAAAATAATAAGAAAATTAGACTCTTCTCAAGAAGAAAAATTCCAAAAAGAAGAGCTTTAAAATAAATTTAAACCCAGATTAACAATAGTTAAAATGGGAGATAAAAAAAGCTCAAAAAAATACTGGGTTAAAAAAGTGGCATTAGAAAGTAATGCTTTGGATTTAGAAAAAGGTATTTTTACCTGGAAAAATCCTAAAAAAATAGCTCAGTCTCTTAAAAAGTCAGCTGAAAAAAGTAATCGGCGGAAAAGTTCTCCTTTTCAATCAGCAATGTCAATGCTTAATTTTTATATCAATCGAGCAGGAAAAAAAATAGATTCTAAGCAAGGCAAAATTTTAGAACAGGCTAAAGAAGAATTGAGATTGATTTTTAAGAGAAAATAAATTATTTATGGAAAATACTTTAATTCAATACTTAATTTTTGTTTTTATCGGTTTTTGTGGAATTTTTGTTGGAAGGAAAATGGCAATGAGAAAGGCCTTAAATAAATTTAAGAATAAAAATGTTGATCAAAGCTAAAGTTTTTTCTAATGCTAAAAAGCAGGGATTGATTAAAAAATCAAAAGATAGCTTTGAGATACGAGTAAAATCTAAACCATTACAAGGTCAAGCAAATAAGGAAGCAATAAAAGTTTTGGCAGAATATTTTGAAATTCCAAAATCCAAAGTAAGGATAATTAGTGGCTTTAGGCATACTAATAAAGTTTTTTCAGTTTCGATAAATTTAAATGATAAAACGAAAATATGAAAGAAAGGATTAAAAATAAAAGGCTAAAGAATAAAAAAGATCTATCTTTGCGTCGACCTCCTCGTTTAGAAGGAGAGATTCATAAGCTTGGTATAAAAAACAAGAAAGGTAGAAAAAAGGATAATAAAAAATAAAGAATATGATAGAAGAAATAACAAAAACTTTAACATTAAATCCTTGGCTCGTTCTTTTGATCGTGGGTTGGTCATTAGCTTGGAAAGGAGTAGCTCTTTGGAAAGCTGCTAGAAATGAACATAAATGGTGGTTTATTCCTTTGTTAGTTATAAATACTGTTGGTATTTTAGAAATAATTTATATTTTTCTTTTTAGTGAAAAAAAGCAGTTTATTAAGAAAGAAGAGTAAAGAAAATAAAGACCAGAAACGCCCTTAAGGGCGTTTTATTTATATAATAACCTTGGTTCGTGATATAATAAAAAGATTTTAAAATTTAAAGATATATGGATAAAAATAAACCCTTAGCTGATAGAATGAGGCCAGAATCTTTAAGCGATTTTTTTGGTCAAGATGATTTAGTGGGTAAAGGAAAATTGTTAAGAAAGGCAATAGAAGAAGATAAAGTGCCTTCAATGATTTTATGGGGACCGCCAGGAAGCGGAAAAACTACGTTAGCTTATATCATTGCTAAAAAAACTAAATCAGAGTTTAAGCAACTTAGCGCTGTTTCTAGTGGTTTAAAAGATTTAAGAAGTATTCTATTAGAAGCAGAAGCTAATAAAAGATTAGGAATAAAAACGATTCTTTTTATTGATGAAATTCATCGTTGGAATAAATCTCAGCAAGATGCTTTGCTTCCTCATATAGAGCAAGGAACAATTATTCTTATTGGAGCAACAACAGAAAATCCCAGTTTTGAAGTTATTGGTCCTTTGCTTTCTCGTTGTCGGGTTTTTGTTTTAAAACAATTAGTAAATCCTCATTTATTAAAAATTCTTAAAAGAGCAATTAAGGATGAAGAAAAAGGATTAGGAAAACTAAAGATTAAGATAGAAGATAAGATAATTAAATTTATTGCAGAGATGAGTAATGGAGATGCTCGAATTGCATTAAGCGTTCTTGAATATGCTGCATCTTTATCAACTAATATTACAGAGGATATTATTAAGGAAGCTTTTCAACAATCAAATTTATTTTATGATAAAAATGGTGAAGAGCATTATAATATAATTTCTGCTCTCCATAAATCAATGAGAGGTTCTGATGCAAATGCAGCTTTGTATTGGCTAGCTAGAATGTTAGAAGCAGGAGAAGATCCTTTGTATATTGCTCGTCGTATAGTTCGTTTTGCTTCAGAAGATATTGGTTTAGCTAATTCTCAGGCTTTAACTCAAGCAATAGATGCTTATCAAGCTTGCCATTTTATTGGTATGCCAGAATGTAATATTATCTTAGCTCAAGCAGTTGTTTATATGGCTAAGTGTAAAAAATCAAATGATTTATATGTTGCTTATGAAAAAGCAGTTGCTGATGTTAGGAAATATGGTAATTTACCAGTGCCTCTACATGTTCGTAATGCCCCAACAGAATTAATGAAAAAATTAGATTATGGTAAAGGGTATAAATATAGCCCTAATTATGACTATCAAGAAGATCAAGAATATTTACCTCAAGAGTTAAAAGGAAAAAAATATATATAGAATAAAATGCTTTTATTTTACTGTTTAGTTTTTATATTATCTTGTTGCGCTTTATATTTATCAGGAAATTGGCTTATTGATAGTCTTAAAAGAATAAGTAAATTTTTACGTTGGCGAGGATTTATTGTTGCTTTTTTTATTGTTGCTTTGGCAAGTACGATACCAAATCTTTTTGTAGGTATTAGTGCTGCTCTTCATAAAATTCCTCAGCTTTCATTTGGAGACATTGTTGGAAACAATTTAGTTGCTTTAACTGTAGCAGTGGCTTTATCTGTTTTAATTGGAAAAAGATCTATTCCTACAGAAGGTAAAATTTTAGAAAGAAGCGCTCTTTTTACAGCTTTTGTAGCTGTTTTGCCTATGTTTTTGTTATGGGATGGAATTTTAGGTAGGGCAGATGGAATAATTTTACTTTTAGTTTTCTTTTTTTATGTTTTATGGCTTGCTTCTAATAAAGAAAGATTTAAAGTATTTGCTGGAAATCAGGAAACTCAAGTTCCTAAAATTATGATAGAATTTAAAGTTTTTTTAAAAGACGTTGGAAGAATATTAATATCTCTCGTTTTTCTTTTGTTAGCAGCAGAAGGGATAGTAAAAAGTGCTCAGTTTTTTGCAACAAGCTTTAATTTATCATTACCTATTATTGGAATTTTGATTGTAGGCTTAGGTAATGCTTTACCAGAAATTCGTTTTGCTGTTGCTTCAGCTAAGGCTGGGGAAACAGAAATGATTTTGGGTAATTTAATGGGATCAATTATTATGCCAGCGACTTTGGTTTTAGGTATTGTTGCTTTGATTTGTCCGATTGTAATTCCTGATTTTACTCCTTTTGTTGTTGCTAGAGCTTTTGTGATCATTTCTGCGATTGCTTTTTAT
>CAYRXA010000018.1:0-45949 GCA_964428155.1 uncultured Candidatus Saccharibacteria bacterium | reverse complement strand
AAAAAAGAAACAAAAGCAGTTATTAATCCACCACCAATTATTAAAGGAACAAAAGGAATAACCAAAACATTAGTAAATGGAGCAACTAATGAAAAATTCTGAGTTTTAAACATAAGCCAAGGGACAACTAAAGCCAGAGCCGAAAAGCAAGCAAGAATTGTTTGTTTAATAATTATTATTCCCTTAAGATTAAAAAAACTGTGCTGCCAGAATGAAGACTGGTCCCATAAAGAATAGAAAAATAATATTCCTGCTGTTGCTAAAAAAGAAAGCTGAAAACCCAAATCCCAAAAAAGAAGAAAAGGATTAAACCAAACCATTATCAAGCAAGCTAAAAGCAAAGCATTTAAAGGATTGTAAAGACGACAACTAAAATGAGCCAGGACCAATAAAAATGACATGACTGCAGCTCGAATAATTGACGAAGTTAAACCAGCCATAAAAGCAAATCCTAATAAAAACAAACAAAGAAGTCCAAAATTTAAGAAATTCCCTAAGCAAAAAAGGCTCAAGAGACTAGAAAACATTTTAGTAATGATGGACAAATGAAGACCAGAGGCAACAACAATATGGGATAAGCCTGATTTTTGAATTTCTTTTTCTAAAGAAATTGATAAATTATTTTTACCGCCGAACATTATACTATTCAAAAGACTAACTTGAGGTTCTGAAATAATTTTTTGAAGAGCTCCAGTTATTTTGTTTTTAAAAGAAAGGGCCATTTTCTTAAAAGAAAATTTTCCTGAAGAAATAAATTCTATTTCTGGATAACTCATTTTTCCAGAAACAATTATTGAGCCATAAGAACGAAAATTTTCAAATGGTTGAATTTTGCCTTTAAGTCTTATCAAATCTCCATATTGAAAACGAGGAAACCTCTCTGTATAAATAACTCTATTAGGAATAATAATTCTTTGATAATTATCTTTTAAAATTGGTTCTGCAATAATAGAAGCTTCAATTTCAATCTTTTGTTCTTCCTTTACTATTGATTCGTTTAATTTATTAAAAGAATAAATATAACGGGTTTGTCCTATTAAAAAACTCAATAATATAAAAAACAAAAGAAAAAACTTTCTCTTATAAATACACAAAAAAAATAAGCAAATTAACAAAAAAATAAAAATGCCTAAAAAAGAAGCATGAAAAGAAAAATAATGAGAAAAAATTATTCCAATTAAAAAAGACGCCCCACATTGACGGAAAACTCTTGAAAAAGAGAGCGCCATATTTAACGAAGATTACATTCGGAAAAAAAAGGTTTTATTTTTTTTATTAAAGATTCTGTTTTTTGTTCAGACCAACTATTTAAATTCTCAAATTTTTTATCTAGTGTTTTGTTATTTTGAAAACGTTGTAAATAATAACGAGAAGCAGGCTTAATCCAATCAACAATAACTATGATATCTTCTTCTGAAAGGATTTCTGGAGCCAGGGTGGTTCTAAATTCATAATTAATTTTACTTTCTTTAAGAATTTTAATACTCAAATCCACATTTTTTACATCAACCTTTCCTTTGGTAAAAATATCATATTTATCTGGCGGAGCCTTAATATCTAAAGACACCCAATCTATTAATTTTTTTTGAATTAACTCTTTTAAAATAAATGGAAAAGAACCATTAGTGTCTAATTTTACTGAAATTCCTAATTTATTAACTTTTTGAATAAAATTTGATAAACCAACTTGAATAGTGGGTTCTCCTCCAGTAATACATAATCCTTCCAGATACTCTTGACGTTCTTTTAAAAAATTTAGTATTTCTTCTTCAGTAATAATTGGCTGTTCTTCCATCATCTCTGGCAAAACTAATTCTGGATTATGACAATAAGGACAACGAAAATTACAACCTAAAGTAAAAACCGTAGCAGCAACTTTTCCAGGATAATCAACCAAAGTTGTTTTTTGAAGACCACCAAATAGCATAAATTAAATATTAAAAGTAGATCGCTGTTTAAATTCTTCTTGTTTTCCTTTATGCCATTGTTGAATTGGTCTTAAATAACCCACAATTCGAGAATAAACTTCACATGGTTGCTCTATAGTACATTTAGGACAAACAAAATGCTCCCCTGGTATATATCCATGAATAGGACAAACAGAAAAAGTAGGTGTTAAAGTGAGATATGGCAAATGAAATTTTTCAAAAATAACCTTAATCAAAGATTTCACTGCCTCAGGATCAGAAATCGCTTCTCCTAAGAAAGCATGAAAAACAGTACCTCCTGTATATTTTGTTTGCAAAGAATCTTGAAGTTTTAAAGCTTCAAACAAATCATCTGTATAATTTACCGGTAATTGAGTGGAATTTGTATAATAAGGCTCTTCTGTACCAGCAGTAATAATATCTGGATACTTTTTTTTATCTTTAAGAGCTAGGCGATAAGAAGCTCCTTCTGCTGGTGTTGCTTCTAAATTATATAAATTTCCTGTTTTTTCTTGATAACCAACTAATCTTTCTCTCATAAAATCAAGAACTTCTTCAGCAAAAGCAATTCCTTTTTTATTTCCACTATCTATTCCCAAAAAATTTAACAAAGCTTCATTCATTCCAATTAAACCTATGGTTGAAAAATGATTTCCCCAATAAACACCTCTCATTTTTTTTACTTCACCTAAATAATGTTTTGCGTAAGGATACAAACCTTTTTCTGTCCAATCTTCTAAAATTTTTCTTTTTATTTCCAAACTTTCTTTTGCTAAATCCATTATATGGATTAATCTCTGAAAGAAGTCTTTTTTAGTTTTTGATACATAACCCAACCGAGGCATATTAATCGTAACCACTCCAATACTTCCAGTAAGAGGGTTAGCTCCAAATAATCCTCCTCCACGTTTATAAAGTTCTCTATTGTCTAGACGAAGACGACAGCACATACTTCGAGCGTCTTCAGGGCTCATATCAGAATTAATAAAATTAGAAAAATAAGGAATTCCATATTTTGCTGTCATTTTCCAGATCCCTTCATAAGAAGGATTATTCCATTCAAACTCTTTTGTAATGTTATATGTAGGAATTGGAAAAGTAAAAACCCTACCACTAGCATCACCCTCAGTATAAATCTCACAAAAAGCTTGATTTAAAACATCCATTTCTTTTTGAAAATCTTGATAAGTTTCTTTCTGAGCTTGCCCACCAATTATTACTGGTAAATCTTTAAAATGAACTGGTACTTTTAAATCTAAAGTAATATTTTCAAAAGGAGTTTGAAAACCTACTCGAGTAGGTACATTACAATTAAAAAGAAATTCTTGTAAATTTTGTTTTACTTCATGATAATTTAAATTATCATAACGAATAAAAGGAGCTAATAAAGTATCAAAATTAGAAAAAGCTTGAGCTCCTGCCCCTTCACCTTGAAGAGTATAAAAAAAATTAACAATTTGCCCTAAAGCAGAACCAAAGTGTTTAGGTGGCTTAGATTGAATCTTACCAAAAACCCCTCCAAAACCTTTTGAAAGTAAATCATATAAATCCCAGCCACAACAATAAGTTGCTAAAATATCTAAATTATGAATATGGAAATCTCCAGTTTCTACTGCTTCTCTAATTTCTTTTGGATAAATTTTTCTTAACCAATATTTTTTAGCTACATAAGCAGAGACATAATGATTTAACCCTTGTAAAGAAAAAGCCATATTGCTATTTTCCTTAACTTCCCAATCTCTTACTTTAAGATATTCATCTACTAAACTAACTGCTTCCTCGCTAACAATGCGACTTTCTCTTAATTTCTTTCTTTGCTCTCGATATAAAATATAAGCTTTTGATGTTTCAACTAAATTTTCTAAAATTAAAACTTCTTCAACAATATCTTGAATTTCTTCAACAGAAGGAATTTCATCCTTTTTAAACCTCCTGTTTAGAATTTTTATAACTTTAATTGATAATTCTCTTGATAAAGTTTTTCCTCCTTCATCTGTAACAGTTAAAGCTTTATAAATAGCTTCTTCGATCTTCTTTTTTTCAAAGGGAACAATTTCCCCTGTTCTTCTTTTAACTTCTTTCAAATGATTATGAAATTTTTTTCTTGGGGGCATAATAAAAAATTTAAAAACTTACTTAATACAGTATATAAAATATAAAGGATAAAAACAATTTGTCTTATTATTCTCTCTTCCAACTTAATCTTTACTCTGCTTCCTTCGAAGAAAAGCTGGGATTTCAAATTCTTCTTTTTCTTTTTCTTCTTCCTCTTGTTCCTTGTCTTTTCCTTCTTGTTCTTCTTGTTCTTTATTAATCGGTACCTTAATTTCTAAAGGTAAAGCAGAACTTAACTCTCTAAATTCTTCTCCAAAGCCTCCAGCAATAACAGTAACTTTTACTTCTCCTTTATGAAGATTATTATCAAAACTAGCACCAAAAATTACTTGCGCATCCTTAGCTATTGATTGAGTAATCACCCTCGCAGCATTATGAATCTCAACTAAAGACATGTCTTTAGTTCCAGCAACATTAAACAAAACTCGTTTTGCCCCTTCAATAGAGATATCTAATAGGGGAGAAGAAATCGCTAGTTCAGCAGCTTTTTTTGCTCTATCTTGTCCTTTAGAAACCCCTATTCCCAATAAGGCACTCCCTGCTTCTGTTAAAGTTGATCTAACATTAGCAAAATCTAAATTAATTAAACCTGGATAAGTAATTAAATTCACCATTGCCTCAACTCCTTGCCTTAAAATATCATCAACCCTACCAAAAGCATCCAAAATTGGTGTTTCTTCCTCAATAATATTAAAAATTCTATCATTAGGAATAGTTACTAAAGCATCTACTTCATTAAAGAGTTTTTGCCAAGCATCTTCAGCTATATCCAATCTTTTTTCTCCTTCAAAAACAAAAGGCTTGGTGACTACTCCAATAACTAAAGCTCCTGCTTGTTTTGCTAAATTAGCAACAATAGGAGAAGCTCCAGATCCAGTTCCTCCACCTAAACCACAGGTAAGAAAAATCATGTCTGCCTTTTGCACTGACTGATTGATTTCTTCGAGATTTTCTTCAGCTGATGCCCTTCCTCGAGCTGGATCCATTCCAGCCCCTAATCCACGACATGCTTCTTTTCCTATCTGAATCTTCAAATCTGATTTAGTATGTTGTAAACCTTGAATATCTGTATTAATAGCTATAAATTCTACTCCTTCAATCCTTTTCTCTTTCATCCTGCTCACAACATTACCACCAGCCCCTCCAACACCTATTATCTTCACGCAAATATTTTTGTTAGAAGAAACTTTCTTTTCCTTCAATTTTGACTTTGCTTTCTTTTGAACTAAAGAAATTTTCTTTTCTTTCTGTTTTAAAACTGGCTTCTTTCGAGGCTTTGATTTTTTTATTTTCTTTACTGGGTTATTCTTTTTGAGAATTTTCCTTTTATTTTTTTTCTTCATACTAATAAAATTAAATAGAAAATGAATTTTTAAAAAAATTAGCTAATTTTTTCATTACCCCTTCTTCTAATGATAAAATCCCCTGTTTCTGGCCCTGAAATTTTAAAGACAAAAGTCCTAAAACAGGAACAAAACTAAGATCTGGAGAATCTTTATACCAATCAATTTCTGGCTTTGCTACTCGAACAGGAAGCTTAAATCTTTCTTTTGCTAATTCTGTAATAAAAGGCATTTTTGCCCCCCCTCCATAAACAACTACTCCTCCAGGTAATTTTTCAAAACGATCTATTTCTTTTAATCTTTTTACTACTAAATCAAAGATTTCAGAAAGACGAGCTTCTATTATTTCAGCTAAAAATTTTTTACTCACTTTATCACCTGAGTTATCTTCTTCGTAATAAGAGCTCCAATCAATATTTTCATTTTTTAATACTTTTTTTCTAGAAGCCAATCCTTCATTAATTTTTATTTTTTCTGCTATATCAACGCTTGTTTTTAAACCAACTGCAATATCATTAGTGACAGCATTCCCTCCTACAGGAAAAACTTTCAAATCAAGAATCTCGTTATTTTCATAAACACAAAGACTAGTAGTACTAGCTCCTAAATCTAAGGCCAATGCTCCTAAATCTTTGTCTTGAGGAGTAAGAGCTATTTCAGCTCCAGCATAAGGAAGGACAATTTTAGGATTAAATTTTAAATTAACCATTTCTCCTAAGCGATCAATAGAACTAACAAAAGGAGTAAAAGCATCAATTAAAAGGCATTCTGTTTCTATTTTTAAACCTTTCATCCCTATTGGATCTTTTACTTTTGCCAATCCATCAACAATGTAACTCCTTAAAGCAGTCTGAATTAAACTTCTATTAGAAGGAAGAGCACAGGCCTCAGCTGCTTTATTTGCTCTTCGTATATCATCTTCACCTATTTCTTGATCAGGACGAGAAACAACTGCTGTTCCTTTAGAGAGACGCGTCTCCAAATGAGCCCCTCCAATACCAGCCACTGCTTCCCTAAAAGTAATATTTTTAAGCATTGATTCCATTTCTGACATTAAATTATCAAGCTCTTCAGCAGCTTCTTCTAAATTATTTGGTACTCCTTCTTTAATTCCTCTAGATTTTCTACAAGCTGGTAAAACAATTTTCCAACCTTGGTCATCAATTTTAGCAACCAGTGCTTTTATGTTTGCTGAACCTAAATCTATAGCTAAAAGAGGAGATCTCATATTATTTGTTATTAATAAATCTAAGAATTTTATTTTCTAGACGCTCCATCTTTTTTCTATCTTTTTCTTTATCATGGGTATATCCATAAAGATGAAGCAAACTATGAATTATTATTTTTTTATAAAATAAAAGAGGTAAAATTTCCAAATCTTGAATTTGCTCTTCTATTTTTTCAGGACAAAGGAAAATATCCCCGAGAATTTTTTCTTGCTTTTGAAGTTCTGCTGGAAAATTCTGATACAAAGGGAAAGAAAGAACTGAAGAAACAATATCTTTATTCCGCCAATAATTATTGAGCTTTTTACTCTCTTGAGCATCAATAAAAATCAACGATAAACTTACTTTTTTCTTCTCTCCCAAAGCTATTAAAATTTTTTTTATAAGCCCCTGAAAGAATTTTTGGGAAGGAATATTTCTCTCTGCTAAATTATATATTAAAATTTCAGTTTTGGAAATCATTCCTCTAGATAATACCTTTCTTTCTTTTCCTTTCTATTTCTTGAAGCACCTTTTTCTTATGAAGAGCTGATGATTTTTCTGTTCTCTTGCTGGGCTTAGAAACATAATATTTTCTCTTTCGAGCTTCTAAAAGAATTCCGCTCTTCTTGATTACCTTAAAGGTACGACTAAGAAAAGAATTTAAATTTTCACCTTTTCTTCTTTTAACTGTAATTGGCATAATTTATAAATGATTTAAGAATTTAATTATTTTATTTTTTTAATCTTTTTTTAACTTCAGGCACTATCTTTTCCCAAGGAATTAATTCTTGAAGGCCCGAATTCATGTCTTTTAAAATTATCATACCATCTAAAACCTCTTGTTGTCCAAGAATTAAAACATACTTTACCCCAAGCCGATCAGCAATCTTTAATTGTGATTTTAAATTTTCTTTACCTAAATTTTCCCCTAGCAATATATTCTCCTTACGGAATTGCTCTAAAATTTTAAAAGACATTTTTTTTGCTGCTTCTCCTATTTGAACCAAAAAAACTTTCGGCATAAATGGTTTAAATTTCTTACCTTGATCAATCATTTCTTGCATCAACCTTTCAACACCAAAAGCAACACCAACTGCTGGTTTTTTAATACCTCCTATAGTTTCTGTTAATTCATCATATCTTCCTCCTCCGCCTAAAGAAATTTTATCTGTTTCACCTTCAAAGCAAAACTCAAAAACAGTTTTTGTATAATAATCTAATCCCCTAACTAAAGTTTTATCTAAAATATAAGGGATATTTAAATAATCAAGAAGTTCTAAAAGAGACTTAAAATGATCACGACATTCTGGACAAAGATAATCTAAAATAGGGGGAGCTCCTTCTTTAATAGCAGAACATTTTTCATTTTTACAATCTAGCACCCTTAAAGGATTTTCTTTTATTCTTCGATGACAATCAGAACAAATTTCCTTATCTACTTTCTTGTAATATTTTTTTAATTCTTTTATGTAAAGAGGCCTACACTTTGGGCAACCAATACTATTTATAAGCAAAAAGATATTCTTTTTAGAAAAACCTAAATTTTCTAGAAAAATCTTTGAAAGAAGAATGATCTCTGCATCAGTAGTCACATCTTCTTCTCCAATTATTTCTGCCCCTAGCTGATAAAATTGTCGATAACGCCCAGCCTGAGGTTTTTCATGACGGAAAAAAGGACCAAAATAATAAAACTTTACTGGCTGAGGCAAATTAAACATTCCTTTCTCTATATAAGCTCTTACTACAGAAGCAGTGCCTTCTGGGCGCAAAGCCAATAATTCTTTATTCTCTTTTGCCCTCAAGATATACATTTCTTTATCAACAACATCTGTTTTTTTACCAACTCCTTTTGTAAATAATTCTGCTTTTTCTAAAAGTGGAGTTTCTATTCTTTGAAAATTATAAAATTCAAAAATTTTTTTAGCATTATTAAAAATCTGATCATAATAAAACCAATCTTTTGCTAAAATATCTTTCATCCCTCTAAGTGCTTGAAAAGATTTTTTAGTTTTCTTAACTAAAGGTTCTTTAATTTTTGTCGATTTTTTTTTATAAACCATAAACAACTATTTTTTGAAAAGGCCAAAGACGAAGCCAAACCCGACCAATTATTAAATCTTTTCCTACTGGACCCCAATTTCGAGAATCATAAGAAGCTAAACGATTATCACCTAAAACAAAATATTGTTTTTCATCAAGAGTCAGCTCAAGATTACCAGCAGTAATAGATTCACTTGGAATAAAATCTTCTTGAAGAGGAAAAGAATTTCCTGCCATATCTGTTATCATTACTTGACCATCTTTAATGTTTATCGTTTCAAAAGGTAATCCAACAACTCTCTTAATATAATATTGATCAAGATGGCTAGGGGCCTTAAAAACAATTACTTCATATCTTTCAGGATCACGAAAACGATAAGTTAATTCATCAATAATAAGATAATCTTGAGTATTAAAATTGGGCTCCATACTACTACCATGAACTATAAACGGTTGAATTAAAAAATATCTTATAGGGACAACTATAAGAATAGCAATGAAAATCATTTCTAGGTTTTCCCAAAAAATTTTTCGCCACATATTAGTTATAAATATCTCAAGGATAATACCATAATTGAACTATGAAAGCAAATGTGATAAATTAAATAAATATGGCATTTTCTCCTAAAAAAGTAGTTCTTGGAATAATCATCATTAGCATAATTTTGGTGCTGTTTTTTTTATTCTTTACTCAAATAGAATCAAAAGAATACCATTTTTCATCTAGTTTTTTAGAAGGAACTTTTGTTAAAGATCTATTAAAATCAAAAAGCCCTCCTTTAAATATTCTTTTCTTGGGTATTGTTGGCGAAGGGTCCCGAGGATCGCTTTTAACAGATACCGTCTTTGTTATTCATCTTAACCCTGAAGCTAAAAAAATTGCTATGGTTTCTATTCCACGAGACTTATGGGTTAAAGTCCCAAATACTGAACAAGAAATTAAGGTCAACAACCTTTATGAACTAGAAAATCGAGGCAAAGTTTTCCCTAATGCCACTGCTTCAAATTTAATAAGTCAAAAAATAGAAGATATAACTGGATTAAAAATTGATCATACTATAATTTTAGAACTGGAAGGATTTGGAAAATTAATAGACACTATTGGAGGAATAGATATCTGGCTAGAACAAGATATCTTTGATCCTCAATTAATTAATCCTCATAATCCTTCTGAGATTTTCTACCTAGCATCAGGATGGCGTCATTTAGACGGAGACACAGCTATTAAATTTGTTAGAACTCGTTATGCTCCTGAAGGAGATTTTTATAGAATTCAACATCAACAACAGATAATCGCCGCTTTAAAAAATAAATTAAGCCAACTAGCAGATATTTGGAATCTGATGACTTGGCTTAAAATCTGGCAATCTCTTAATAGTCACTTTATTGTTGATTTAGACTTTAATGCTCTTTGGCAAATTTTTAATCTTGTAAAAGATATTTCTGCTGATCAAATAGAATATATAAAAATTACTAACCGACCTCCTGATCAATTATTATTAACAACAACTTTTTTTAATGATTCTCTAGAAAAAGATATCTATATCTTAATTCCTAGAAAAGGTTTCGAAAAATATGAAGAAATCCAAGATTACATAAAAGAAAAAATTTCTTTTTAATATATTATGTCGTATCATAATAAAAAAAATAATTCTATTTTAATTATTGGCTTAGGAAACCCAGGGCCATCTTACAAAAAAAACCGTCACAATATCGGCCATCATTTTATTGATTACTTAGCAAATAAATGGGAAGGAAGTAAATGGAAAGAAAATAAAAAATGTCTTGCTTTTATCAATTCAATTAATATTAATAAAAAAGAAATTATCTTAGCAAAATCATTAGCTTTTATGAATCAATCAGGACAAGCTTTAAGCTTGCTTAAAAAATTTTATTCTTTAACTCTTCAAAATATTTATGTTGTTCATGATGACACTGACATCACCTCCGGTAATTTTAAAATAAGTTATGGCCGAGGATCAGCTGGCCACAAAGGAATTGAATCTATTATTGAACATTTTCGATCAAAAAACTTTAATCGAATAAGAATTGGGGTTCGTCCTTCTTCTTTTAAAAACGCAAAGGCAGAAAAATTAGTACTTAAAAACTTAAGTCTTCAAGAGAACCAAATAATAAAAAACATTTTCCCTACAATAGAGAAGCAATTAACAGATATTTATTTCCATGAAGATAAGCGAAAAAACGAAAAACCAAAAGCAAAAAAAGGCTTAAAATCAAAACACTTAGAGAAAGATAACTGAATAATAAGAAAAATTCTAGGTTGATTAAAATTAAAACCAGAAAAGAAAGCCAAAAATTTACAAAAGGAATATTTAAAAAAAGAAAATGTAAATAAGAAAAAAAGACTAACCCTAACATATACATTAAAAAACTAACTCCAAAAGAATAATTTAGGAAAAAATAAGAACCATAAGAGATTACTATCCACCCTAAAAAAAGATAATAAAAAATAATATCTCGCCAATACTTCTCTTTTTTTGAAGAAGCAAGAAGAGTCAACTTATTACCATTGCTTTCTAGGCTTTGGTTTTTTATTTTATCTGAAAAACATCTTTCCCAAAAAAAGAATAAAAACAACAAAACAAAAAGCACGGCCCAAAAAGGTTTAATAAAAAAATTTATAATATTGGCTTCAAAAAAACATATAAAAAGAAAAGAAAAATTAACCCATGACATTCCTAAGAGAATTTTCCAAAAAAGAATTATTAATAGCCCAATTAAAATAGCATATGAAAAACGTAAAGAAAAAATAACACTTCCTAGAAGAAACCCAACATAAAGAATAAAAAAAACAAATATTTTAAGTTCTAAGGAAGAAAGAAAATTCTTTATCTTTGACATAAACTTAAACTATTTTTCTTTAAACTAACTGAAATCTTTTTCCCTTCTTTTATCTCTCCAATAATAATTTCATCTGCTAAACGATCGAGAATTTCTTTTTCAATTAATCTCTTTAAAGGACGTGCTCCATAATCTGGGCTAAATCCTTTTTGAGATAAATATTTTTTAGCTTCTTGGGTTAACTGAATAAAAATCTTTTTATCAGTCAATCGACGGTTTATTTTTTCTACTTGTAAGTCTACTATCTTTTCTATATCGTGGTTACTTAACGAATCAAAAATAATTATTTCATCTATTCGATTAAGAAACTCTGGACGGAATCTTTCTGTTAATGATTCATGAATCTTTTCTTTCAATTCTTCTTTTTGTTGTTCTAATTTATTTTTCTTATTAACTGCAAAGCCTAAAGAAGCCATTTCATGAATATATTCTCCTCCTAAATTAGAGGTCATGATAATAATTGTATTTTTAAAATTAACCATCCTTCCTTTGCCATCAGTTAAACGACCATTGTCTAGTATTTGCAGAAGAATATTAAATACTTCTGGATGAGCTTTTTCTATTTCATCAAATAAAACCAAACTATAAGGTCGATGCTTTATTGCTTCAGTTAATTGACCACCGGTTTCATAGCCAACATAACCTGGAGGTGAGCCAATTAAACGAGCAACGCTATGTTTTTCCATATATTCTGACATATCAACTCTAACCATTGCTTTCTCATTAGAAAACATAAACTCTGCTAAAGCTCTGGCGAGCTCTGTTTTTCCTACTCCAGTTGGGCCCAAAAACATAAATGATCCTATTGGTCTTTCTTCTTCTGAAATTCCAGCTCTTGCTCTTTTTATTGCTCTACTTATTGCATTAATAGCTTTTTCCTGCCCAATAACTCTTTTTGATAATTCCTTTTCTATTCGTGCTAATTTTTTACTTTCTTCTTCCAACATTCTAGTTACTGGAATTCCAGTCCAATTAGATACTACCCTAGCAATATCTTCAGCCTTAACTTCTTCTTTCAAAAACCTTTCTTTTTCAGGAATTCTTTCTAATCCTTTTTCTTTTGCCTTAAGCATTTTTTTTAATTGAGGAATTTTCCCATAAACAATTTCTGCTACTTTATCTAATTGACCCGCTTTTTCGCATTCTTGAGACTCCTTATATAATTGTTCAATATCTTTTTTGATTTTTCCAACTTCATTAAATATTTCTTTTTCTTTCTTCCACTTAAGATTAAGTGCTTTAAATTTCTTTTTTAATACTTTTAGCTCATTATCTAATTTCTTATTTTGAGAATTTTTTTTCTTTTTTCCGCTATCTCTTTTTATTACTTGTTGCTCTAATTCTAAAGACTTAATTCTTGTTTTAAGATCATTAATTGATAAAGGAATACTACCAATTTCTAAACTTAAAACTGAAGCTGCTTCATCTATTAAATCAATTGCTTTATCTGGCAAAAAACGCGAAGTAATATAACGGCTTGACAATTGAACTGCTGCTACAACAGCTTCTTCAGAAATTTTCAATCCATGATGAGCTTCATATTTTGGCCTTAATCCTCTTAGTATTTCTATTGCTTCATCAGAAGAAGGCTCTTCTACAGAAACTGGCTGAAAACGACGCTCTAAAGCAGAATCTTTTTCAATATATTCTCTAAAATCTTTAAAAGTAGCCGCTCCTATTGCCCTTAATTCTCCTCGAGCTAAAGCTGGCTTTAATAAATTTGAAGCATCAATTGCTCCTTCAGCTGCTCCAGCACCAACTAAGGTATGAACTTCATCAATAAATATAATAATATCTCCAGCTTTTTTTATTTCTTTTAATAAATTTTTTAATCGTTCTTCAAATTCTCCGCGAAAACGAGTCCCAGCTATTAAAGCACCTAAATCTAAAGAAATAATTTTTTTATTAATTAAACTTTCAGGGACTTCATTAGAAGCAATCCGCTGAGCTAACCCTTCAACAATAGCTGTTTTTCCAACTCCTGCCTCTCCAATCAGAATTGGATTATTTTTAGTACGCCGAGACAAAATTTGCATTACTCTTCGTAATTCTTCCTCTCTGCCAATAACTGGATCAAGTTTATCTTCTTCAGCTAATTTTGTTAAATCTTGAGTATACTTTTCTATAGCCGTCCCTGCTTCTTGAAATTCATCAACTATTTTTTCTCCTTTATTGTATTGATGAAGAGCTTCTAAAAAATTATCTTTTTTAATATTATATTTGTTTATTAAGGCTTGAGCAGAATTTTTAGTTGCCAAGATTCCATAAAATAAATATTCGGGAGAAATATATTCATTTTTATCTTCAACAGCCTTTTTTGCTGTTACTTCTATAATCTGCATCATTTCTTGAGAAAGATACATTTGACCAAAACCACTGCCAACACTAAAAATTCTTGGTAATTTTATAATTTCTTCTAATGTTTCTTTGAGAAGACTGCTAGCATCAATTTCCATTTTTTGTTCTAAGATTTCTTTTACTCCAGAACCACTCTCTTCTAATAGAACATATAAAAGGTGAAGAGCACGCATCTCTCCTTGATTTCTTTCCAGAGCCATTTGTTGAGCTCTTTCTATTGCCGCTTGGGCTTTTGAAGTAAATCTTCCTAAAGACATTTTAAATTAAATAATTAGTATAAAAATTTTAAACTTAATCTTTTGAGTATTCTCCTAAAACGATTTCTTTGGTAAGAACTTCTTCCTCTCGTAATATTTTTAAAACGACTGATTCTCCAACATTATATTGCCTGATTAAACTTGCTAATTGATTGTTTTGATTTATTTTTTTATCACCAAATTCTAAAATTATATCTCCTTCTTGAAGCCCTGCTTGCCAAGCAGCTGAATTTTCTTCTACTGCTGGCTCATTATTTCCTCCACTCAATAATAAAGCCCCATAATCAACTGACAAATTTTTTTCTTCTTTAATTGTTGGATTTATTAAAATATATCTCACTCCTAAATAAGGAATCTTAATTTCTCCTGTTTTTATTACTTGCTCTACTGCATTTTTTATTTTATTAATTGAAATTGCAAATCCAATATTCTGAGCACCAGAAACCATTGCTGTATTCATTCCTATTACTTCACCATTAAGATTAAGCAAAGGACCACCAGAATTACCTTTATTAATTGCTGCATCTGTTTGAATAACATCATTAAGTATAGCTTTCTGACCATAATTATCAGTAACCTGAACTGAGCGAGACAAACCAGAAATTACTCCTTGAGAAACAGTATTCTGAAACTCTCCTAAAGCATTACCAATGGCAATAACTGTTTGACCTAAAAGAATTTCATTAGAATCTCCTAAAGGTAAAGGATTTATTCCTGTTTTTTCTATCTTAAGAATAGCAAAATCCTCAATCATATCACGAGCGATTACTTCAGCTGGATATTTTTTTCCATCATTCATCAAAATTGTATAACTAGCTAATGTATCTTCAACTACATGACGATTAGTAATTATATAACCCTGAGAATCAATAATAAATCCACTGCCAGAGCTTACCTCTTGAGGCTCAGTCCCTTTTTGTCGATATTGAGGAATCTGAAAATAAAAATCAAAAGGACTAGAATAATCAAACTCTTCAAATGGGTTAATATAATACTCTTCAATGACTGGCAAATCTTTTGTTGCAATTACGCTTACTACAGAATCTTCGCTTTCTTGAATTACTTGAATTATTTTATTCTCATAATCGCTATTTTCTAGAAAAAGCTGTGTTTGGGTTTGCTCTTCTAAAAAAGATTCTTGTGCTAAATAACGCAAAGAAAAAATACCACCAAGAAAACCAAAAACAAAAGAACTGGTAATTCCAATTATAAGAAAAACTGTTAAAAGTTTTCGTGTTTCTTTTTCCATTAAATAAATTATATAACAATTTTCTCTATTTTCCAAAACGGCGCTGTCTTTTTTGAAATTCCTTTAAAGCTAAATCAAATTGTTTTTTATTAAAATCTGGCCAACAAATTTTTGGGAAATACAATTCTGCATAAGTTCCTTGAAAAGGTAAAAAATTAGATAAACGCATTTCACCTGAAGTTCTAATAATTAAATCTGCTTCTGGTAAGCCTTTAGTATCTAAATGATCCATTATTATTTTCTCATTTATCTTTTCAATTGATATTTTCTTTTTAATAATTTGTTTAATAGCTCTTACTATTTCATCTCTTCCTCCATAACTTAAGGCAATGTTCAAAAACATTTTATTATTGTTTTTTGTCAATTTTTGTGCTTTTTTAAGCTCTTTTTGAAGCGTTTTTGGTAATTTCTCTATATTGCCTAAATGACGAAATTGAATCCCTTTTTTCTTAAAAGAAGGGGCGTATTTTCTAGCAAATTCAGTAAAAAGACCCATTAAATAATCAACTTCTTCTTTTGATCGTTTCCAGTTTTCAGTAGAAAAACCATACAAAGATAAAACTTTAATATTTTTCTTAAAAGCATAATCTATTATTTCAACAACTCTTTCAATTCCTTTTTTATGACCAAAAAAACTAGGAATTTTCTTCGCCTTTGCCCAACGACGATTCCCATCAATCATAATACCAATATGCTGAGGTAATGAATTTTTTGATTGATTCATCTTTGCTTATTAATTAATTTAATAATTTTGGTTGTTCTCTAAATCCTGTTCCTGCAGGAATCAATCTACCAATAATTACATTTTCTTTTAAGCCTTTCAAATAATCTTTTTGACCCTCAATTGCTGCACGAATTAATATTCGAGAAGTTTCTTGAAAAGAAGCTGCTGAAAGAAAACTTTCTGAATTTAAAGCAACATTTTTAACACCCATTAATATTTCTTCTGCCTTTGGAGGTTGCTTTTTTAAATCTTTCATTTTCTGAACTGTTTCTTGGAAAGATTTTTTAGAAACTATTTCTCCTGGAATAAATTCACTATCTCCCTTATTACTTATTTTGATCTGAGAGAACATTTGTTTAACAATAATTTCAAAATGCTTATCGCTGATATCTTCTCCTGCAATTTTATAAACTTTTTTTACCTCTTTTAGAATATGTTGCTGACAAACTTCTCTTCCTGAAACTTTTAAGAGTTTTTTTAAATTCACATTTCCTTCACAAAGCTGATCTCCTTTTTTTACTGTATCTCCTTTCTTCACCCATAAAGTTACTATTTCTGGAATAGCATATTCAACTAAACGGGATTTCTTTTCTTTAGTTTTAATTTTGATTATTTTTTGATGATTTGCTTTTTCTATTTCTGTTATTATGCCTTCAACTTCACTAATTGGTGCTTCTCCTTTAGGAATTCGTGCTTCAAAAATCTCTTCTACTCGAGGCAAACCTTGCGTAATATCAATTGCTTGAGCAACCCCACCAGTATGAAAAGTTCTTAAAGTTAATTGAGTCCCTGGTTCACCAATTGATTGAGCAGCAATAACTCCTACTGCCTCCCCTAGATCAATTGGTTTTCTCCAAGCTAAATCAAGTCCGTAACACTTTTGGCAAACACCACTTAAGCTTTCGCATGTTAAAGGAGAACGAATATTTACTATCTCAACTGAAGAATTTAATATTTTCCCAATATTTTTTTCATCAATTAATTCTCCTGATTTTAGAATTATTTTTCCTGTTTTATCAATAGCATCTTTAATTAAAGATCTTCCCCAAATCTGTCTCTCAAAATTGTCACCCTCTTCTTCACATTTTTTTCTGTCAACAATTAATCCTTTTTTTGTGCCACAATCTTTTTCTTTTATTAAAATATCTTGAGCAACATCTACTAATCTTCGAGTAAGATACCCTGCAAAAGAAGTTTTTAAAGCAGTATCTGCTAATCCTTTTCTTCCTCCATGAGAAGCAGCAAAATATTCAAGAACGTTAAAACCTTCTTGGTGAGAAGATAAAATAGGCATTTCAATTAAGCGACCAAGAGGGTTAACAACTAATCCTTTTATTCCCATAATTTGAGAAGCTACTCCCCAATTTCCTTTAGCACCAGAATTAAAGAAGATATAAATTGAATCTTCTTTCTTCAAAGCATTTGGAACTAAACTTGAGATTTGATTAACTGCATGTCGCCACTGAGTCTCAGTCAAGGCTTTCCTTTCTTTTGAAGTTAGAAAACCTTCTTCATATTGATTAATAATTTCTTCCACTTTTTGAGAAGTTTCCTCTAAAATAGATTGTTTTTCCTCTGGAACCTTTAAATCACTGAGTCCCCAGGACACACCAGATAAAGTTGCGTAATAAAAACCTAAATCTTTTATAGCATCCAGAATTTCAGCACTCTTTTTAAAGTCTTCATATTGATGAATAATTTGTTTCGTAATTTGTTTAATCTCTTTTGTCGTTAATTGTTTATTAAAGAAAGGAAAGTCTTCTGGTAATACTTCATTGAAAATAATTCTACCAATAGTAGTAGTTATTAATTCATTCTTTTCTTTTGGAAGACGAACTTTAATTTTCTCCTGAAGATTAATCTTTTTATATTCATAAGCTAATAAAGCTTCTTTAGGACTAGGAAAAATCTTATTTTTTAAAACTTCTTTTTTTTCATTTTCTTCTATTTCCATTGTTAACCAATAAATACCAGCTACCATTTCGTGCCGAGGTAACATCGCTGGTTCACCATTAGCTGGTTTTAGTAAACCTAAATTTGCTAACATTCTCCCTTTGCTCTCCCTTTGTGCTTCTTCTGATAAAGGAAGATGAACTGCCATTTGATCACCATCAAAATCAGCATTAAAAGGAGGTGTTACTAAAGCAGGAATTTGAATAGCCAATCCTTCAATTAACTTTGGCTTAAAAGCCTCAATACTTAATCGATGAAGAGTTGGCGCTCTATTAAGAAGAACATATTTATCTTTTACTATATTTTCTAAAATTTCCCAAACAACATCTGGCCCTTCTTCTATTAAACGATTAGCTGCTCGAGGATTAAAAACAATTTCTCTTTTTATTAATTCTCCAGCAACAAAAGGTTTAAATAATTCTAAAGCCATCTTTTTAGGAAGACCGCATTCATGAATTTTTAATTCTGGTCCAATAACAATAACTGAACGCCCAGAATAATCTACTCTTTTTCCTAAAAGATTTTGACGAAAACGACCTTGCTTTCCTTGTAAAATATCAGCTAAAGATCTCAAAGGACGATGCTGAGCTGAATGCATCGGAGTTGTTCCCGATGTTTTTCTAATTGAATTATCAATCAATGCATCTACTGCTTCCTGTAGCATTCTTTTTTCATTTTTAACAATTACTTCTGGAGCTTTAAGTTCTAATAATTTTTTTAAACGATTATTACGATTAATTACTCGTCGATAAAGATCATTAAGATCAGAAGTAGCAAATTTTCCTCCATCTAATTGAACCATTGGTCTTAAATCTGGAGGTAAAACAGGGAGAACTGTTAAAAACATCCACTCTGGCCTTGATTGAGATTGCAAAAATCCTTTTGCTAATTTTAAACGAGCAAGAATTTTTTTATCAATATTTTTAGCTGAAGATTTTTTTTCTATTTCTTTTTCTAATTCTTTCACTAATTTCTTTAAATCTACTTGTTCTAAAAATTTTCTTACTGGTTCACTACCTGTTTCTGCTGTAAAAACTTCGCCATATTTTTTAGATAAACTTATATAGTCAACTTCGGAAAAAATAGCCTTAGGTTTTATCGAATCTAATTCTGATTTTGCTTGATTACGAGAATCACTTAATTCTTTTCTTTTTTTAGAAGTCCAGGTTTTTAATTTCGATTGATATTCTGATTCAATTTCTTCTAAAGTTCTTTTTTTTGCTTCTTCGTCAACTGAAGTAACAATATAGCTGTTATAATAAATAACTCTTTCTAAGGCAAGCATTGGGATATTTAAAATTAACCCAATTCTTGAAGGAATACTTCTTAAAAACCAAATATGAACAACTGGAGTTGCTAATTTAATATGCCCCATTTTTTCACGCCGAACAAAAGAACGAGTTATTTCTACACCACAACGATCACAAACTATTCCTTTATAATGAGCTCCCCTGTATTTGCCACAAGCACATTCATAATCCTTTACTGGACCAAAAATTTGCTCAGAAAATAAACCTTCTTTTTCTGGCTTTTGAGTTCGATAATTAATCGTTTCTGCTTTAGTAATTTCTCCATAAGATTTTGTCGTTTCATTGTATGACCATGACAAAATCTCTTCTGGAGAAGCTATCTTTAAACTTAAGGCCTCAAAATCACTGATTTTTATTTCTGTATCTTGTTTCATAAATTATCTAATTATTTTGTTTCATCAGTTACTGAATTTTTCTTTTCTTCTTCTGTTCTCACTCCAATAAGATTAGTTGATAAACCTAAAGATTGTAACTCTTTAAGAATAACACTAAAAGCAGCTGGAATATTCGGATTTTTTATTTTTTCTCCTTTTATAATAGCTTCGTAGGCTGATCCTCTTCCTAAGACATCATCAGATTTAATAGTCAGCATTTCTTGCAAAGCATAAGCAGCACCATAGCCCTCTAAGGCCCAAACTTCCATTTCTCCAAATCTTTGACCTCCATGATGAGCTCTTCCCCCTAAAGGCTGCTGAGTAATTAAAGAATATGAACCAATAGCTCTCATATGAACTTTATCTTTAACCATATGTTCTAATTTCATAATATACATCATGCCAACAGCTATCTTTTTATCAAACGACTCTCCTGTTTTACCATTATGCAAGATAACTTTACCATCTTCTGGTAATCCTGCTTTTATTAATTCATTTTTAATATCTTCTTCAGTCGCTCCATCTAGAGAAGGAGTAATTGCTCGATAGCCTAATTTATGAGCTGCTAAACCTAAATGATTTTCAAAAACTTGACCTAAATTCATTCGACTACCAATTCCTAAAGGATTTAAAATTACATCAACTGGAGTTCCATCTTCTAAATAAGGCATGTCTTCTTCTGGAACAATAACAGAGATAACTCCTTTGTTCCCATGACGCCCAGCTAATTTATCTCCAGCCATAATATTTCTTAATTCAGCAATTTCTACGCTTATTCTTTTTATTACTCCAACATTTAATTTATCCCCTTCTTTACGTGAAAGAATTTTTGTTCTCACCACTCTTCCTTGACGAGAAGGCTCTAAGGATAAAGAACTATCTTTAATATCTTTCATCTGTTCTCCAAAAATAGCTTGAAGTAATCTTTCCTCTGAAGTAAGCTCTGCCTTTCCTTTAGGAGAAATTTTACCTACTAAAATATCACCGCCTCTTACTTCGGCTCCAACTCTTACAATTCCTTCCTCATCTAAATTTTTTAATTTTTCTTCAGAAACATTAGGAATGTCTCGAGTAGTCACTTCTGGACCTAATTTAGTTTCCACTACATCACAAGTAAATTCCTCTAAATAAACTGAAGTAAAGCAATCATTTTTTAATACTCTTTCTGAAATTACAATTGCATCTTCATAATTTGACCCAAAAAAAGGCATAAAAGCAACTAAAAGATTTTGACCAAGGGCCAAAACTCCATTTTCTGTAGCAGCTCCATCTGCTAAAATATCTCCTTTTTTTATCTTATCTCCTTTTTTAACAATTGGTTTATGCATCAACCAACTATTCTTATTGCTACGGCCAAAATTAATTAATTCATAAATTTTATTATTTTTCTCTCCATTAACTTTAATCGTAATATGACTAGCATCAACTTCTTCTATAATTCCATCTACCTCACTAATCAAGCATTGCCCTGACTCAAAAGCAACTTTAGACTCAACTCCAGTTGATACTAAAGGTGCTTGAGTTCTAACACAAGGCACTGCTTGTCTTTGCATATTTGCACCCATTAAAGCCCTGTTAGACTCATCATGTTCTAGAAAAGGAATTAAATTTACTGCTACAGAAGTAATTTGTTGACAAGAAACATCCATTAAATCCACTTCTTCGCTTTGAATTAAAGTCGGTTCACCTTTTACTCTCGCTCCAATCCATTCTTCTTTTATTTTTCCTTTTTCATCGATATCAATTGCTCCATGAGCAATCTTATATTTAGATTCTTCAAAAGCATTTAACCAAACTATTTCTCTACTAATTTGAGCATTCTTAATTTTAATATATGGAGTCTCAATAAAACCAAATTCATTTAACCTAGCATAAAGAGCCAAGGAAAGAACTAATCCTATGTTTTGACCTTCAGGAGTTTGAATAGGACACAAACGGCCATAATGACTTATGTGAATATCTCTAACTTCTAATCCAGCTCTTTCTCTCACTAAACCACCTGGACCCATACAAGTCATTCTTCTTTTATGCTCAACTTCTGAAAGCATATTCATTTGTTCCATAAATTGACAAAGTTGAGAAACATTAAAAAATTCCCTCAGTACTGCTACTAATTGATGAGGGTTTATTAATTGAGCTGGTGTTAAAACTTCAGGATCTAAGATAGCCATTCTGTCTTGAATTGTTCTTCTCATTCTCATTAAACCTACCCTTAGTCTTTCAGTTAAAATTTCTCCTACTGCTTTCACTCTTCGATTTCCTAAATGATCAATATCATCGCCCAAAGCTTCTTCGTCATTATTAAGACGAATCATTTCTTTTATAATAGTTATTAAATCTTCTTGGGTTAAAGTTTTTTGATCAAAAGGAATATCTAATTCAAGACGCTGATTAATTTTATATCTACCTACTTTTGCTAAGTCATATCTATCAAGACGGAAAAACATATTATTGATTAAATCATGAGCATTATCATATGTAGCCAATTCTCCTGGTCGTAAGTGTCGATAAATTTCGATATAGCCTTCTTCTTTATTTGAAGCCAAATCTTTTTTTAAAGTATTCTCAATATATTTTATTGGCGATTTCTCTTCTTCTTTTTTAAAAACTTTCTTAATATCTTCATTTTTTTCTAAGCCAAAAATTCTCAAAAGGGTTGTTATTGAAATTTTTCTTTTTCGATCTATCCTTACATTAATCACTCCATCATTATCAGTTTCAAATTCTAACCAAGCCCCATGATTTGGAATTAATTTAGCATTACAAAGTCTCTTGCCTCTCAAATTTACTAATGAAAAATAAACTCCGGGGGAACGATTTATTTGAGAAATAACAACCTTTTCTACTCCATTAATAATAAAAGTTCCTCGGGGAGTCATCGTAGGAATTTCTCCAAAATAAACTTCTTGTTCTCTAACAGCGCCTGACTTTTTATAAGTCAGTCTTAACTTTACTCTTAAAGTTGCCTCGTAATTTAATCCCTTCTCTTTTGCTTGATTTTCTGATATTTTTGGAGTTTCTAAATAATAATCTAAAAAATCCAATTCTAAATCCTTTCCGGTATAATCTTTTATCGGCAATAATTCCTTAAAAACATCTTTGATCCCTGTTTCTAAAAACCATTTAAAAGAGTCTGTTTGAAACTGAGTCAAGCGCGGTGGCTCTAAAATTTCCCGGGAATAACGGGAAAAATTTTTTATTGTTGGCTGGCTAGACATTAAATAGACATTAAAAATAAAAAACTTCCTAAACTAGATCTAGGTTGTAATTTTTAAAGCGTGTAAAATAGATTGAGCGATTCTTTTAGAAATAATACTTTTTTCTTGAAAAAACTCTAATTGCCAGTCCTTAATACTCGCATATTTTATTTTATTCTTTTTTAAAAATTTGTCAAGAGCAACAAGTAATTCTTCTCCTTTTTTTGCTTTAATTGAATATTTTTGTCTACCTTTTTTAAAAGAAAGAATAATCATATATAAATACTTTTTAGGCCTTATTTCTATATTTTCTTAAAATGTTTTAATTTCCAATCTTGAATTTTTTTATGATTTCCTGAAACTAAAACTTTTGGAACTCGCCAAGAAACTTTTTTATCTTTTTCAGGATAAAAAATTTCTGGTCTTGTATATTGAGGATATTCCCCTAAAGACTCTTTTCCTAAAATTGAAGATTTAGAAATAAAAGAAAATGATTCTTCTAAAAGAGACTCCTTTTTGATAACTCCAGGAACAAGACGGCTAATAGCATCAACTAAAACCATTGCTGGTAATTCTCCTCCTGTAAGAACATATTCTCCAATTGAAACCTCTTCATCGGCAATATATTTTGCTACCCTTTCATCAACCCCTTCATATCGTGGACAAATAAGGATTAACCGTTTATATCGAGAAAGATTTTTCACTCGAGATTGAGTCAGCCTTTTCCCTTTAGCAGAAAAAAGAATTACCCGACACTTTTTATTATTTTTATTATTTTTTTTAAGAGCCTTGATTGCCTTAAAAATAGGTTCAACCATAAAAATCATACCCTTTCCCCCTCCATACGGAGAGTCGTCTATGCTTTGATGACGATCAGTTGCCCAATTTCGAAGATTATGAATACTAATTTCTATTATTTTTTTTACTTGAGCCCTTTTAATAATAGAGGTATTAAAATAACTATCAAAAATTTCAGGAAAAATTGTAATAATATCAAAACGCATAATAATAAAAAACCGCGATGTTATAAATAATACCGCGGTTTTTGATTTTTTTCAACCGAAGGGTTAGATTTTCAAATCATCGACAATGTCGTCTGCCATCTTTTCTGCCTCTCGGTTTTCTCGAGAAGAACCAGCTGGCTCTTCAATCTTAAGATTTACCCGAGCTTTATTTTTAGCCCCAGCCACTTTAAGAATAGTTCTTAAAGCTTTTGCCATTGACCCTTGACGGCCAATGATTTGAGCCATATCATTGGGGTCTACTTTCAAAGAAAGCAATACTCCCATTTCATCAACTTTTCGTTCTACCTGAACTGCATCTGGGTTGCTAACAACGCTTTTAACTATAAACTCAAGTAATTTTTGATCAACAGGTGAATCTACCATATTTCCAGAATTAATATTTTCTTGATTTAATAACTAAGTAGCCGTCGACCCTTCATTTCATCAGCTACTGCATGACTTAATGATAAATTAGTAAGATTTAAAAGTCAACCCTGCTCTGCCAAAACCTCAGCTTCTTCTAATTTCAAAGAAAGAAGTTGAGAATTATTATCTGTTGATAAAGTTACCCCATAAATAACCTGAACAGCATTCATTGTCATTCGATTATGAGTAATTATAATAAATTGAGTTTTTTTACTTAAAGCTTTTAAAATTTCTGAAAAACGTCGACTATTATCTTCGTCTAAAGCAGCATCAATTTCATCAACAACTAAAAGGGGTAGCTCTGATTGCTCCACTAAAGCAAAAAGCAAACAAATAGCTACTAATGTTTTTTCTCCCCCTGATAGCATCTCTAGTCCTTTTAGTTGGGTTTTGGGAATATTAAGCTGTATATCAACTCCCCAAATTATATTATCGTTATTTGTTTTTTCTTTCTTTTGGATTAATTTAGCAGAACCACCATTAAATATTAATCGGAAATAATTATTGAATTGATGGTTAATCTCTTTTATTGCTTCATTAAATTTATTTTCAATTTGTTCTTCTAATTCTTTGATGAGAAGCTTTAAATCTTCCATCCCTTTATTAAGATCATTGATCTGTTGTGTTAGAAAATCATAACGCTCTGAAACTTCTTTGTACTCAGCAACAACATTTTCATCCTGAGCACCAATTTCTGCTAACCCTTGTTTTCCTTTCCAAATTTTTCTTTCTAAAACAGAAAATTCCTCTATAGAAACTAACTCAGTATCTTTATTGACTTGATAATTTTTCTTAATCTCTTCAAATTGAAAACCTGATTCTTCTAAACGACGCTTAAAATCTTCTAAATGAAGCTCAAATTTTTCATTCAATATTTCTTCTCTTTGTAGTTCTCTATATAATCTTTCTTTTTCTGCTCTTTTTGATTCTATCTCCCTGAATTTTGATTTAAAATCTAAGTTGTTTGCATCTTGTTGTTCTTGTAATTGATTTAATAAAACATTTTTTTTATTAATTTCAATTTCAATTTTTTCTAAAGCAGATAAAATTTCTTTATCCTTTTCATCTTCTTTTTTTTCATTTAAATTATCTTTAGGATTTATTAAGGCACTTATATCATCAATAATTAATTGAATTTTTTGTTTGATTTTATTCAAATCAACAAAAGATAATAAAGATTGTAATTCTTCTTTTAATAAAACAACTTTTTTTTCTAGAGACTCTTGAACGACAAGTGAATCATTACTAACTTTTTTTTCTCCTAAGTCTTTCAACAATGATGATTTTTTGTTTTGAAGCTCAATAATCTCTCTGGTCAAATTTCTAATTTCAATTTCTAAGCTCTTATCATTTTGCTCATCTAATAATCCTATTTTTCTACTTTCATCTTCAATAAATTTTTCTATGTTTTTAATTTCTTGCCTTACTTTATTAAAATCAACATTTGGTTGAATTTTCTCCTTTAAAACTCGATCATAAACATTGATAAAATATTTTTTTTCTAATAAAATTAATTCTTCTTTTATTTTTTCCATTTTTTCCCACCGAGTAACTTGCCTTTTTAAAGATCTTAAATGAGGAAGAACTTCTTGACGCAAAGCTTGAATTTTATCAAGATTAATTAAAGTGTTTTCTAATTTTCTTTTTGCTTCTTCTTTTTTTATTTCTAAATTTTTTAAGCCTAAATTCTCTTCAAGCATTATCCTTCTTTCTTGAGCAGAAACTTTTAAAATATTTTCTACTGATCCTTGGTTTATAATTGAAAAACCCTTTAAACCAAGCTTTGCTACAGCTGAAATCTCAATAATATCTTTTAATCGACAAGGCTGATGGTTAAGAAAATAATTATTGTTATCTTCTTTATCAATTCTTCTTAAAAGACTAACTTCTGAAAACTCTAAAGGAAAAACCCTTTGAGTGTTATCAAAAATTAATTCTACCTCAGCAAAGCCAGCTGAGGAATTTTTTTTATTACTGGAAAAAATTAAATCACTTCCTTTGCCTGCTCTTAAATTTTTAAAACTCTGCTCTCCTAAAGCCCAACGAATAGCATCAACAATATTGGATTTTCCTGAACCATTTGGCCCAACAATGGCTGTAAAAAATACAGGAAAATCTAAAACAGTCTTTCCACCAAAAGATTTAAAATTTTTTAAAATGATTTGCTTTAAAAACACAATGATAAAATTATTAATACTTTATTACCACCCTTTTTTTAAAAGCGCTTTTTGTGCAGCTTTGGTTTCTGCTTCATGCTTAGAGAAACCTTCTCCTTCAGCAATTAATTTATCTTTTAAATAAACTCCGGTTTTAAATTGTTTAGAATGATCTGGTCCCCAAGCTTTTAAAAATCTATAAATTGGAGTAATCCCCAAAAGTTCTTGGCTCTTTTCCTGAAAAATACTTTTAGGATCTTTATGACTTCCTGTTTTTAAAATTTGATTTGCCTTTACCAAAATATGCTTTTCAATAAATTTTCTAGTTTGTTCAAGCCCTTGATCTAAATAAATAGCTCCTACAATTGATTCTATTGCATTAGCCAAAAAATATGGATGAGATTTTTTTAATTCTTTTTTTTCTCCTTTAGAAACTAAAAGATATTTTTTAATTTCTAATTTATCAGCTACCTCTAATAAAGAATTACCATTAATTAATGCCGCTCTTAAACTCGTTAATTCGCCCTCTTTAAGATGAGGATATTCTCTAAACAAATACTCAGCTGCAATAAGCCCAAAAACAGCATCACCTAAAAATTCTAACCTTTCGTTTTGACCTATTTTAGACCATTCTTTGTTTTCATTTAAAAAAGAGCGATGAGTTAACGCTCGTTTTAATAAATCTATATTATTAAATTTTAATCCTAATTTTTTTTCAATTTTATGAAAATCTGAATCCATTTTAATTATTTTCCTTATCTTTCTTTGTTTTATCAAGAACTTCTTCCATCTCTCTGTAAACTGTCCCTAAAACTCCGTTTACAAAACGACGAGAAGAATCTCCCCCAAAAGTTTTTGCTAATTCTACTGCTTCATTAATAGCTACCTTAGGAGGAACCTCTTTAAAATCGCTAAACAATAATTCAAAAATTCCAATCCTTAATATATTTCTGTCAATAATATTTATTTGATTTAATGGCCATTCTGGAGCCCCAGAAATAATTAATTTATTTAATTCATCCCAATGTTTTAAAACCCCTTTTAAAAGCTCTAGAGGATATTTTTGATCAAGCAGACCTTCTCCTAGCGATTTTAAATTTCTTTGAAAGATCTCTTCTATCTCTCTTTTTTCTCCTTTCCAAAAATCCCATTCATAAAGTGTCTGTAAAACAATAGATCGGGAAAGATGACGAGAACCCATAAATTAATAAATTAAATTTTATTTTTCTTCTTCTATCTCTTTCTGTTTTCTCTTCTTTTCTTTCTTATTCAAGCCTTTAAAAACATCAATAATCTCATTTTCTTTATAATAACCGCAAAAAGAACAAACCTGATGAGGAGATATCATTTCTCCACAATGAGAACATTTTACTAAATTAAGCGGCTTAAGAGCTGCATGAGAACGGCGTTTATCAACGCGAGAACGTGTATGATGACGTGAAGGAACTCCCATAATAATTAAAATTAAGTTTAGCCTTAAAAGATTAACACAAAGCCTCTTGCAGAGCAAGGATTTTCATTAATTAACCTTCTTTAAACAAATAGTAATTTTTTCTCCATCTAAAATTAAATCACTTGTAAAATCAAATTCGTCTATTTCCTTCCAAATAATTTCCTTAATTCTTAGCTCTTTTTTCATTTGATTTTCATTATTTTTCAATAATTCTAATATTTGATCATCTCCTTTAAAAGAAATCAATATTTCATCAGCTGGAGATAAATTAGCTTTTTTACGAATAATTTGAATATGCCTAAAACATTCTCTCATTATTCCTTCTTCTTTTAATTCTGGAGTAATCTTTGTATCAATTTCTATTTCTTTTTCTAATTTATTATCAAAAACAATCTTCTTAACGTTAACTTCATCTTTAATTAATTGCAATAATTCTTCCTCATCCTTTAGCTCACAATTTTTAATCCTTAATTCATTTAATGGCTGCCTTACTTTTAAACCTTCTTGAGCTCTTTCTGCTAATGCTGCTGATATGATTTCTCTAACCATTTCCATCTCTTTTTCTATATCTTTATTTATTAACTCTTCATCAAATTCTGGATAATCACAAAGATGAACTGATATTGGGTCATCTTCATTCCTTAACTCCTGATATAATTGTTCGCTTATAAAAGGAGCGAAAGGACTAATTAATTTACTTAAAACAAAAAGAATGTGCTTTAAAACCAAAGAAGGTTCTTCAGCTCTCTCTGTATTTTTAAATCTCTGACGGGACCTTCTGAGATACCATATTGATAAATCTTCAATAAATTTTTCTATTGGCTTAGCTGCTTGCAATAAATCATATTGCTCCATTGCCTCTGTTATTGATTTATTAAAAGTATTTATCTTAGATAAAATCCATTTATCTAAAACATGAAAAGTTTGATATTGGCTCTTTTGAAAACTATTTTCGCTTTTGAAAGCATATAATTTATAAAAACCAAAAACATTCCATAATATAATTAAATTTTTTTTAAGCATTTGGTCTACCCCTTTTTCAGAAAAGCACAAATCGTCTGCTTTAATTGCCGGACTGGTTAATAAATAAAGTCTTACTGCATCAGCACCATATTCATCAATTATTTTCATTGGCTCTGGGTAATTTTTTAAACGCTTACTCATTTTTTGCCCATCTTCAGTTAGAATAATACCGTTAACAATATTATTAAGAAATGCGGGTTGATCAAATAAAGCAGTTGATAAAACCATTAATGTGTAAAACCAACCTCTTGTTTGATCAATTCCTTCAGCTACAAATTGGGCGGGAAAATTCTTTTCAAAAGATTCTTTGTTTTCAAAAGGATAATGAGCTTGAGCATATGGCATTGAGCCTGATTCAAACCAACAATCCAAAACCTCAGGAATTCTTTTCATTGTTCCCCCACATTTTTCACACTTAAAAGTAATTTCATCAATATATGGACGATGAAGATCTTTTATCTCTTTACCGCTTAACTGTTCTAATTCCTTAATTGAACCAACAGCTTTAATATTTTCACAATCTTTATTTTGACATTGCCAAATAGGTAAAGGAGTCCCCCAGTATCGAGACCGAGAAATTGACCAATCAGGAGCTTCTTCTAACAATTTACCAAAACGACCATTTTTAATATGGTTTGGCACCCAATTAATTTTCTGATTATTCTTAATAATTTTATCTTTTATTGCCGTTACTTTTACAAACCATGAAGAAGCGGCATAATTTAAAAGAGGAGAATCACACCGCCAACAGAAAGGATACTTGTGTATTAACTCTTCTTGATCAAATAATCTATCTTGCTCTTTTAACCATTGAATAATTTTTTTATCAGTTTTAAGAATATCTTCTTTAGGCTTTACTTCTTCCCCTGCTAATCCTCCTATTTCTTTAACAAAACACCCATCTCCTCCAACATGCTGAATAAAAGGTAATTTTTCTTTTCTACCAAGAGCCAGATCATCTTCACCAAAAGCTGGAGCAATATGGACTACACCAGTTCCTTCTTCTATAGAAACAAATTCTCCGACATAGACTTTCCAGCCATTTTCTTTATTTTCTATGTTCTCTTGTTTGCTAAAACAATCAAATAATGGCTCATATTCTAAACCAACTAAATCTTTACCTTTAATTTTTTTTACAACTTGATATTCGTCTTTAATAATTTCTGCTCTTTTTTCTGCTAAGATATAATAATTTTCTCCTATTTGAATTTTTATATAATCAATATCTTCCCCTACTGCCAAGGCTACATTCCCTGGTAAAGTCCAGGGAGTTGTTGTCCAAGCTAAAATAAAAGTATTTTTCTGCTCTCTAACCTTAAATTTTAAAGTAATTGCTATATCTGTGGTTTCTTTATATCCTAAACCAACTTCAAAATTTGAAAGCGTAGTACCACAACGAGGACAAATATGCATACTTTTATAACCCTGGTAGATTAATCCTTTGTCCCATAATTGTTTAAATACCCACCAAATGGATTCCATATATTCAAAGTCCATCGTTTTATAAGAATGCTCCATATCAACCCAACGACCAATTCGAGGAATAATTTTTTTCCATTCATCAACATATCGTAAAACACTTTCTTTACAAGCTTGATTAAACTTATTAACACCAATATTTTCAATATCTTTTTTGTTTTTAAGGCCTAGTTCTTGTTCTATTAAATTCTCAACAGGTAAACCATGACAATCCCATCCCCACTTTCTTTCTATTCGAAAACCCCTCATTGACCAATAACGAGGAACTGCATCTTTTATTAAAGAAGCTAAAATATGCCCATAATGAGGTAATCCTGTTGCAAAAGGAGGTCCATCATAAAAAACATAAGATTTATTTTCTGGCCTTTGTTCTATTGATTTTTCAAAAATCCTATTTTCCTGCCAAAAACCTAAAACTTCTTTTTCTTTTTCAACAAACTCTAATTTTTTCTCCATAATAATCTGAACATCATTTATTATTTGTTCTTAGTTTACTTCAAAATAAACAAAAAATCCACCCCAACAGAAACTTTTTAAATGAGGACAAATCTCAATTTTATTGATATAATAAAAATATAGCAATAAGCCCCAAAGAAAATATGCAAGAAAAAACAAAAATAACAACTATTAAAGATTTCTATCAAGAGATAGATAGCCTAAAAAAAACTAAAGAAGTAATTTTAAATTTATTAATCCTAGATAAAAAACCCTCAGAAAAACTTATTAATTTACTTAATTCTCATTTGAAACAATTAAAATCTATTAAGAAAGAGAACGGTAATTTTATTCTTATCTCTGACCACCTCAATTTAAAACTTAAATTAAATTACGAAATTTCAGAATTAGAAAAAGATATTATTTTTCTAGAAAAAGGAGAAAAGGCTCTTTTAGAATATTTTAAAAAAATCCATAAAGACTTTAAAAAACAAAGCCACAAATTAAAAAATTATCTTAAAAACCAAAAAATTGATTTTTTTATTACAGACAGAGATGGAACAATTAATAACTATTGCGAAACTTATTTATCCTCTATCCAATCTATTTATAACGCATTTTTCCTATATAAATTTTCAAAGAAAATTAAAAAATTAATAATTCTAACCTCAGGTCCTCTTAATGATTTTGAAAAAGTGAATATCCTTTCAAAGGGAAACTTTATTTTTGCAGGATCTAAGGCAAGAGAATTTAAATACTTAAACGGTAAAACACATCGCATTAAAATTCCTAAAAGCCAAAAGAAACTTATTGATTCCCTTGAAAAATCTATAACAAAACTTCTTCTTGAAAAAAGATACAAAATATTTAAATTTATAGGTTCTGGTTTCCAAAAAAAACATGGAGAAATCACAATAGCCAGGCAAAATATAATTAACTCAATTCCTCAAAAACAAAGCATTGAATTTCTTTACAAAATTAAAAAAATAGTAAAAAAACTAGACCCAAATCAAATGTTTTCAAAGGTTAACGACACAAAGCTTGATATTGAAATAATGCTTAAATCTTGCTTTAAAACTTTTGATAAAGGGAAAGGCCTTGAATTTTTATTAAATAAATCAAAAAATAATCTTTCCAATACCTTAGTTTCTGGAGACACTAATTCAGATTTACCATTATTAAAATCATCAAAAACTTTAAGTAAAAAAATTTATTGCATCTTTGTAACTAAAAACGAACCATTAAAAACAAAAATTAGAAAAATACATAAAAACTCTATTTTTGTCTCAAGTCCTGATATTCTAATATATAGCTTATATCAATTTTCAAAAATTTAATTATGGATTTTAAAGGAGCAATATTTGATTTAGATGGGGTTATCACTGACACTGCAAAAATACATGCTGAAGCATGGAAAATTATATTTGATCAATTCCTAGAAAGCCACAATAAAAAAAATTTTATTCCCTTTGATAAACAAAAGGATTATTTAAAATATGTTGATGGAAAACCAAGAATAAAAGGAACTAAAGATTTTCTTGAATCAAGAAATATTTTTTTAGACTTAGGAAAACCTTCTGATCTTTCATCAAAAAAAACGCTCTGGGGTATTTCTAATAAAAAAAATCTTGTTTTTCTTAAATTACTTAATAAACAAAAACCAAATGTTTATAAACACGCTGTTTCTCTAATAAAAAATCTAAGAAAAAAAGAGATAAAAGTCGCGATTATTTCATCAAGTAAAAAT
Source organism: uncultured Candidatus Saccharibacteria bacterium (assembly GCA_964428155.1). Lineage (GTDB taxonomy): Bacteria > Patescibacteriota > Minisyncoccia > UBA6257 > UBA6257 > JAQTTC01. The sequence goes on along the minus strand of CAYRXA010000018.1, from coordinate 13,308 downwards.
TGTAAAAAAATTTTAAAAACATGCAATTTAACTTCCCTATTTGATGTAATTATTGATGGAAAAATTTCTGAAAAAATTGGCTTATCTGGCAAACCAGATCCTGACATTTTCTTATATGCCTCTAAAAAACTTAAACTAAATCCTGAAGATTGTATCATTTTTGAAGATGCTTTTTCAGGAATTGAGGCAGGCAAAAAAGGAAACTTTGGTTTAGTAATAGGAATATCAAGAAACAACAATATTCATTTAAAAAGTGCTCATCTTGTTATTAAAAATTTAAAAGAGATATCTCTTAGTAAATTAAACAAATTATTTAAAAAAGAAAATGAAAAGAATAATTGGAACTTAAATTATTTCTATTTTATTCCTGAAGAGGAACAATTAAGAGAGGCTTTAACAACAACCGGAAATGGTTTTATGGGAACCAGAGGATGTTTTGAAACCCAAAGTAATTCAAAAAATCATTATCCTGGATGCTATATAGCAGGGATCTACAACACTCTTAAGACAAAAATTGGTAAAAAAGAATCGATCAATAATTCTCTCGTCAATTGTCCTAATTGGCTTTTAATTAAAATAAAAATTAATAATGATTTTATTGATCCTTTCAAACAAGAAATTATTGAATATGAAAAAAAACTTAATTTCAAAAAAGCAATTCTTTATCATAAAATCATTTTTAAAGACAAAGAAAGCAGAATAACCAAAATCACTAGCGAGAGATTTTCATCCATGAAAAACCCTCACCTTTCTGTTATTAAATTTAAAATCACTCCTTTAAATTATTCTGGGAGAATATCTCTTCAGTCATTAATTGACGGAAACATAAAAAACAATAACGTAGCTAGATATCGAGGATTAAAATCAAAACATCTTAAAATAATCTCCGTTAAAAAAATAAATAGTTTATTAATGCTACATGCTAGAACAAATCAATCTAAATATGATCTAATTTTCTCTGTAAAAAATATAACTAATAGACACAAAGACTCTAAACTAATAAAATCAAACAAATTAATTGGTGAAGAGTTTATCTCTTTCCAAAAAAGAAACCAGGCAATTAACCTGACAAAAATTGTTTCGGTCTTTACTTCAAGAGAAAGCACTTCTCCTAAAAAAGATTCCTTGAATTTACTTAGAAAAACTGGATCCCAAAAATCAATCCTCCAATCTCACTTAAAACAATGGAAAAATTTGTGGGAAAAATCTGACCTTTTTATCAAAGGAGATCTCTTCTCGCAAAATGCATTAAGATTCCATACATACCATCTCTTATCAACTTATTCTCCAAACATTATTGGCCTAGATGTTAGTATCCCTGCAAGGGGGCTGACAGGAGAATCATACCATGGGCATATTTTTTGGGACGAAATATATATCATTCCTTTTTTCAATCATCATTTTCCAGAACTTTCAAAAGAATCTTTAATTTATCGTTATAATCGACTTAAACAAGCACAACAATATGCTAAAAAAAATGGATACAAGGGAGCAATGTACCCTTGGCAAAGCGCAGATACTGGAAAAGAAGAAACACAAGAAATCCATTTAAACCCAATAGATAATTCATGGGGACCTGATTTTAGCCGACACCAAAGACATGTCTCGATTGCTATTTTTTATAATTTTTATAAATACATCTATCATGCAAAAGATTTTAAATTTTTAGAAGATTATGGAGCCGAAGTAATGATTGAAATTGCAAGATTTTGGCAAAGCATTGCCGAATATGATAAAAAAATAGATAAATATCATATTAAAGGAGTCGTTGGTCCCGATGAATTTCACGAAAAATATCCTTGGTCAAATAAACCAGGCTTTATAGATAATGCCTATACGAATATTATGATTTCTTGGCTATTGCAAAAAACTGCTGTTTTAACCGAAAAACTGCCTCAAAAATTAATTAAGAAACTCAATCTCACAAAAGGAGAAATTAATAAATGGAAAGATATAAGCAAGAAAATAAATGTTATCGTAAAGAATGAAATTATTATGCAATTCAAGGATTTTGATAAACTAAAAAAGATAAATTTTGAAAAATACAAGAAAAAATATTCAAATATCGAGAGAATGGATAGAATCTTAAAAGCAGAAGGCAAATCTCCTAATGAATACAAGGTAATAAAACAGCCTGATGTTTTAATGATTTTTTATGTTTTAGAATTTCAAGAAGTAATAAAAATCTTAAGAAAACTTGGAATTAATATTAAAAAACCAAAAAATTTTATTAAGAAAAATTATGATTATTATGCCTCAATAACAACTCATGGTTCTACCTTAAGTAAGTTTATTCATAATGCAATACTTTCTAATCTCAAACAAGAAAATCATATGGTCTGGAAATGGTTTAAAAATGCCCTAGAAAGTGATATCTATGATTCCCAAAGAGGAACAACAAAAGAAGGAATCCATTGTGGATTAATGGCAGGCACTATCGAAATAGTAAGGAAACATTTTGCTGGAATCAAAACTCATAAAAAAGGCCTTTCTCTTAAACCCTGGCTTCCTGCTCACTGGAAAAAATTAAAACTTAGGATAGAACATCAAAAAAAACAATATCTTTTTGATTTTGCTTTAGAAGAAAAAAAACTAAAAATCATTTTTGAAAAAGGAACAGGAAAATCTTCTATTGAATATCAAAGAAAAAAATATCCGCTCAAAAAATCAAAAACTGAATCTATTAAATTAAAGAAATGTAATTTTTAAACAATTTTCTCTTAAATTCTGTTCTGTAATCATGCCCGGCATTCTTTTTATAAATCGATAAAAATTCTAAATTTTCATCTCCATTATTTATTGTCCGGTGAGCATAATTTTTAGGAACGTTTATTTTTTTGTCTTTCTTTAAATTAACTATCTTAGAATTCTTTTTATTTTCCATTAAAACTACCCCTTTTCCTTTTATTAAAATATAATCTTCTTTTGAAGGTACCTTATGAAGATGCCCTTTTGTCATATAATACTCTCCGTCAATATTCCCTTTTTTTATTACTGTCAAAGTTATAAAATGATCTCTGTCAAAATCCCTAGTATATGTCTTATAAATTATGGGATTATTGTTCTTTAATATTTTATTAACTTCTTTTTGATTAAAATAATCTTTTTTCATCTCTTTTAGCTTTCTTTCTCCTTTTTTCTCATAATTTTTTTTAAGGTTTTGTGCTATTTTTTGCCAATTCATTTCAAAATATTAATTTATTATTTTCTCTCAGTTTACTTTAAGAAAGGCCAAAAATCAATGTTTTGTGATATAATATGCTCATGGAAACTTTAGCAACAAATAAAAAAGCTTATTTTGACTATGAAATTCTAGAAAAGCTTGAAACAGGAATAGTATTATCGGGAATGGAAATAAAAGCTACAAAAACAGGAAAAGCCAGCTTAGCAGGTAGTTTTGCTATTATCAGAAATAATCAAGCTTATCTTTTAAACCTTTCTATTGCTCCTTATCAACCTAAAAACATTAATTTCAAATATATCCCAGACAGAACCAGAAAACTTCTGCTTCATAAAAAGCAAATAACATATCTCTTAAGCAAAAAAAGGCAGAAAAACTTGACTTTAATACCATTAAGAATGTATAATAAAAACGGCTTGATAAAGATAGAATTGGGTCTTGCAAAAGGTAAAAGGAAATTTGACAAAAGAGAAACTTTAAAAAAGAAAGATCTTAAGAGAAAGATAGATAGGGCTAAAAGAGGAGATATCTAATTGGGGATGACGGGATTCGATAAAAAGAAAATTTTTAAATAAGCAAGTCGAGGAATTCTTGTTAGCTCGTAAAAAACAAGAAAGCATTAATAAATGCTAATCTCAAACCTGCTTATGCCTATGCCTAATCGCCTAGGCTAAGCTATTCCCTTTTAAAAAGGGAAATCCTGCGGCAGATTCTCGATAAGCCAAAAGGATCAAAAACATCGAGATAGATTAATTCTTAGCTTTTCCGACTAATAATTAATTGAATTTTGTTCGGAAATTTTTAAGAAAAATTTGTTCATTTCTTTTTTCTTGAAAATAACAAAAATGAACTAAGCTTGTAGTGTTATTTAAAAAAATCTTTTTAGACGTGGGTTCAACTCCCACCTTCTCCACTTTAATTCATATAATTTCTAATAAATATTTAATTTGATACCAAAAGAAATTCGTCTCATTGACGAAAAAGGAAAACAACTCGGTATTTTTTCTTTTCAAGAAGCTTCTCAAAAAGCTCAAGAGAGAGGCCTGGATTTGGTCTCTGTTACGAGCAAAACCTCTCCTCCTATTTATAAGCTGGGAGACTATGGAAAATTAAAATACCAAAAAGAAAAAGAACTTAAAAAAAAGAAACTTCAAGAAAGACATTCTGCGCCAAAATCTATTCGCTTAGGTTTCAATGAGGGAGAACATGATCTTGATACAAAAATTAAAAAATTAGAAAAGTTTCTTCAAGAAGGAAAGACAGTTACTATTGAAATGAAGTTAAGAGGAAGGCAAAAAGCTCATTTTGATTTAGCTAAAGAAAAGATAGATCATTTTTTCCAAAAAATTAAGATTGAACATAAAATTATCCAGCCACTTAAAAAAGTTCCTCGAGGATTGATTACAACTTTAAAAAAATGAAAATAAAACTATTCAGCAAAAGACTGAAACAAACAAAACAAGGAAAAATCATTAGAAGATCTAGCAACCTTGGGCATACTAAAGCAAAAGATGCTACAAAAGTGAAAAGAAGAAGAAAAAGAACAATTTCTGTAAAAAAACAAAAAAAATTAATTCTTCAACATTCACAATAAATAAACTTCCCTGAGGTAAATTTTAATATTATGAGTAGAGTAAAAAGAGGCACCATTGCAAACAAAAGAAGAAAAAATCTTTTAAAGCACACTAAAGGCTTTAGATATGGTCGCAAGACTAAATATCGTCAAGCCAAAGAAGCTTTATTACATGCATGGACAAATGCTTTTAAAGACAGAAAAATTAAAAAAAGAGAGGCTCGAAAGCTTTGGCAAGTAAAAATCAACGCTGCCCTAAAAACAGAGGGGTTTAACTATAATAAATTTATAAAAGCATTAAAAGATAAAAAGATTGTTTTAGATAGAAAAATTTTAGCTGAATTAGCTGAAAAACATCCATCTATTTTTAAACAAATAACAAAAGAAGTGTTTTAGGCATCAATTATTCTTGCCTTTAATTTTCCTTCTTCTAAAATAAAAGATATTTGGCTATTAGGGCCAATTTTTTCTTTTAAAATAGCCCTTGCTAAATTATCTTTTATATAATGCCTAATAACAGAATCCAAAGGCCTTGCTCCAAAAACCGGATTATATCCTAATTGAGCTAATTTTTCGATAACTCCTTCTCCAAAAGATAATTTTATTTTTTTGTTTTCCATCAGAGACTTAGACAATTCTCTTAATTTTAATTTTACGATTTCTGCTAAATGTTCTTGAGTAAGAGGCCTAAAAACAACAACTTCATTAAATCTATTTAAAAGCTCTGGTTTGAAAAAATTTGTTAATTTCTTTTTTAATGTTTCTGATAATTTCTGAGGTTCAACTCCTTTTTCTATCTCCTCTTTAATAAAATCTGATAAAGCATTAGAAGTTGCGATAATAATTGTGTTTGTAAAATTAATTGTTTCACCAATATTGTCTGTTAATCTTCCTTCATCAAAAAGAGCCAAAAAAATATTTAAAACATCTTGATGAGCTTTTTCAAATTCATCTAGAAGAACCAAGGAAAAAGGATTACTTTTTACTGCTTCAGTTAAAGCACCTCCACTTTCTCCTTCAGGGCTACCAATAAAACGATAAATACTTCTTTTGTCTTGATATTCAGCCATATCAAATCGAATCATTGTTTTTTCACTACCAAAATAAATTCTAGCTAAAGTTTTAGCTAATTCAGTTTTTCCTACTCCAGTTGGACCCACAAAAAGAAAAACTGAAATTGGCTTATTAGTATTAACTAAACCAGTACGATATTGCCTTAAAGCTGAAGACACTAATTGGACTGCCTGTTCCTGATTAATTAATTGTTCATGAATTAACTTTTCCAAATTTAACAGTTTTTCTTTTTCTCCTTCTGATGAAATATCTAGAGGAATTTGTGTTTTTAAACTCACTAGATCTGCAATATTTTGCTCTCTAACTATTTTACCACCTTGACGACGAACTCCTTCAAGAGCCTCTGTTAAAAGAGATTCTGCTGACAAAGGCAAAGGAACAGAACCTAAAAATCTTTGAGCCAAAAAAACAGATCTTTTTATTGCCTTAAAGCTAATTTTTATTTTCGTTTTACGCTGCAATTCTAAAGAACGAAACGATAAAAAAGTAATTGCTTCCTCAGTAGTTAATTCTTTTACTCTAATAATTTCAAAATTTTCCTTAATAATAGAATCGGTTTCTAAATAACGACGATAATCCTCTGGCGTTGCCTCTGCAATAATTGGCACCCAAGAAGCATTTACTAAAGACTGAAAAGTATCTAAAGCATTAAACCCTCCTTTCTGGGCTAAAGATTTATAATTATGAAATTGAGGCAAATAAAGAATAATATCTCTGTTTACTAAAAGTTCTTTAATAATCTTTGTTAAACGATTAAACACTTCTAAAGGTTCTTGGATGTCTTCAAACAAAGAAGAAAGAGGAAGGCTAATAAGACGGTAATCCCTTAATCCTGAAGGGATTTTATCTTTTGATAAATTTAAAGCTAAATAAGAAACAAGGGTATCTTTACCTACTCCTGCTGGTCCTACTAAAAGAATATTTCTTTTGCCTTGCCTGTTTAAAATATCTACTAAGCTCTGGTATTCTTGTTGATGACCAATCATAACTCCTATCTTTAGTTTTAATGCTAGTTCTGTAAAATCAGTTCCATAAAAATCTAAAAACGGAGTTGGCCTAGAAGTAAAAGATCTATTAACTTTAATTCTTTTAGGCTGAAAACTAATTTGTTTCTTATCAGCTAAACCTTTTAAAACTTCTATGCCTTTTTCATTATAAAGACGGCTCATCTCAAACGCTGTTATTAAATCGCTTTTCTCAAGATGGAAAAGATTAAAAAAATTAACTACCTGAGGATCTTGGGAAGAATATAAAGAGAGCATTAAAGATTCTGTTCGGATTGAACCTCTTTTTAAATTTTTAGCTTCAATAAACGCTCCATAACAAACTTTCTCTAAAAATATTTGATAGTCATAATTTGATATTTCCTTCTTTTCTTTTGATTTTTCTTGATAAAGATATTTCTCCATTTCTGTAATTTCTGAAGAAAAAATATCTAAGAAAGCAAAAGATTCAACCACCTCTCTTTGAAAAATAAGAACAAATAAAAGCGCTGCTGATAAAGACAAATCATTCCTCGCTGCAATATTTTTTGTTTCTAAAAGAATATTTTTTGCCTTTGGTGAAAGAAATTGAGCTAGATTAATCTCTTGTTTAATCAAATTTTTTTCAAGCAAAGAAATCTCTGAAAAGTTTTGTTTAATAAAGATATAAACAAAAAATAAAAAAAGAATGATTGCCAAATTGTACCATCGCTCTATTTGAAGAGCTAACAAAAGAAAAGAAAAAATTAATCCTAAATAAAGAAAAACATTAAAAACTATTCTATATAAAAATCTTTCCCAGGCAGACCAAAAGAAAAAAGCATCACGAAAAATAAAAACAGACTCTTTATTGATTTCTTTATCAATATTTTTTTGTTTTATATTCATTCCTTTTATAACAAAATCGTTTTAAAAATTAAATAAAAAGGTAAAAGAAACCATAAGAGATAAATCATTCCAAAAATTAAAGTTAAAATCATCAAAACTATTATTCCAATGATGATCTTTATTATCCGATAAGGAATACTTAATAAATATGCCGCGACTGAATGTTCTTGCCAAAGAGGAATTGTAAAATAACGAAAATTCACAATTAAACCAGTCCTGTGTTCTAATCTCATAAACCAACTTTGATAAATTCTAAAAATAAAATAACGACCTTCAATAAAATAAGCCTTTATAAAAGATAGAGCATAAAAACCTACTTTTTTTAAAAAATACCCTAAGAATGTTTTATCCATAATTATTTATAAAGGATATTAAAAAAGTTTGTCCTGGGACACTATTTTTTGTTCTCCTTCTTGAAATATCTTTACTTTTCCAAATTCACCGTCATATCCAGGCTCTATGATTAAATCACCTTTCCTAACCTTTTCTATGCCTTGTGCAATTTCAGGAAGAGTAAAAGCACTTAAATCTTGCAAAGAAACATCTAGCAAAATATTAAATTCATTAGAAAACTTTTCTATTAATTTTTTATAATGCTCAATTACGGTTTTTGTCCGGGACTTAACTCCCAAAGCTTCAGCAATAATTTCTGGTAAAGGAACTAAGCTTTTGTAAGGAATAATGTTCTGCGGTTTAAAACCCATTTCTCTATCAGCTAGCTCATCCACTCTAGATAAAACACCAACTGTTAATTTCTTGCCACATTTAGGGCAAATTCCTTTAACTTCTTTGGTTTCTTGGGGAGACATTCTTGTTTGACACAAACGATGACCATCATAATGATATTTTCCTTCCTCAGGAAAAAACTCAATTGTATACAAAAATTTTGAAGGATCTTTCTTTTTAATAGCTTCGCTAATTGCTGAATAATTCAATTCTATATCAAAAACATTAGCTTCTCTTCCTAGGTTTTGAGGAGAATGAGCATCTGAATTAGATACTAAAGCAAAATCATCTAGAGATGAAAGGCGCCAATTCATTAAAGGATTACTGCTCAAACCCGTTTCTAAAGCTGCTAAATATTTAATATTTTCTCCAAAAGCATCTTCTAATGAATCAAATCCTGACATTGATCCAAGAACACCAAACCAAGGAGTCCAAATATGAGCTGGAATAAATAAGGCCTGAGGGTCAGACTCCATAACAATTTTTAAAAGTTCTTCTGAATCCATTCCTAAAATAGGACGACCATCTGATTTAATATTTCCTTGCCACGAAAGCGTATTACTTATTTTTTCCGCTGCTTCCAAGGAAGATAAAACAACGAGATTATGAACTCTACGACCTCTCCCATTTCGAGTATAAATGTTTGAAATTTCTCCAGTAACTATAAATCTTGTTAAATCTTGATTTTTATCTAATGCTTTCTTCTTTCCTCCTTGGCCTTTTAGTTTATACAAACCCTCTTCTGCTGGTTCTAATTTATTTTTTAATTCTTTAAACCACTCTGGATGAGTAAAGTCCCCTGTCCCTACTACATTAATTCCTCTCTCTTGAGCTGCTTGAAAAATATGCTCTAAATCCATGTCTCGAGAAGTTGCTCTTGAATATTTTGAATGAAGATGAAAATCAGAAATAATTTTCATAAAATATATTTTTAATAAACTAAAAATGTCTGACAAAGAGCCCCAATAACAAAAGCTATAATTAAGACTGATATTAATACTTTATTTAAAGGAACTTGATATGACGGCTCTAAATCACTTTCCTCCTTAGCTTTTTTTAAAACTAAAAGAATCATTATTCCTTCAAACCCTCCCAACATTCCCCCTGTAAAAGAGATTAATTTTACTAAATTTTCTAATTGCAAAAAATAAATTAGTAAAGGGCCAATAACTACAAGAAAATAGCTAATAAAAGGAGTCCATTTAAAATCATTAATAAAGCTATTCTTTATATATGAAGCAAAAATTAAATATGAAGTGACTACTGCCAAAAACCCTAAAATAGCTCCCAATAGAATAATACTCCCCCCTAAAATACCTTTCAACCCTTGAATCGTCTCTAAAGTAGTTGCTGAACCACTAACTCCTGCTACTGTAACCATAAAAGCTAAATAACACAAAGCCGGAATTATTGTTCCAGCAATAATAACCTTCTTGAGTTTTCTTTTATCTTCTTGCCTCTTTTCTAAAACTTTTGCAGCTTCAGGAATAGCCACCATTCCATTAAGAGCAAAAAAGATTGCTCCATAAGGAATTAACCATCCCCATTTATTACTAAACTCAAAAAAATTTAAATTCTTTGCTTCAAAATGAGGAAAAGCAAAAACAACAATAACTAAAAACAAGAATAAAAGAAGAAAAGAAAGGTAAAAATTAATTTTTGAAAGTCTCTTACCATTAGTTAAGACTACTAAACTTAAACAAAGCCAAAGAAAAACAACTAAAAGGCCTTGGGGGAAAGTAATGCCTGGAGAGAAAAAATCAATAATTACTCCTAAAAATTGACTTCCTAAGAGAAGAAAGATCAAAAGAGAAAAAGCAAAAGTCAAAAAAGTAATTAAAAGAACAAATTTTTTAGCTGGGGCATTTAAATAGTGGCCGATATATCCAGGCAAACGATAGTCTTCTTTTGTTCTCAAAACTATTTCTCCAAAGCTTAAATGAAGAAATACAATTATAAAACTAACAACAACTAACCAAGTTATTGTTATTAATATTCCGGAATTAGCAGCAATATAAGGCAAGGTAAAAACACCTGCCCCAATAATTGTTCCCACCAAAACAGCAATAGCTTCAGGTACAGCTAATTTTTTCATCATCGATTATAAAATAATTTTCTAAGGAAGAATTAAATAAACTTCATCTCCCTCTCTTACTTTTTGATCCACTTTTGTTCCAATCGCATCTCCTTTTTTTGCCTTATCTACATTTTCATGATCAATCTGCATAGAAGTAATGTCTTGTTCAAAATCAGTACTATGACCCTTTATATGAATTTTATCACCTGCCTTAAGCTCTCCTACTAACTCAATAATAGCAACTTGAATCTTGTCAAAGTAATGAACAATTTTACCAATAAGTTTTTCTTCCATAATAATTTATAATAATTTAATAATTTAATCGACCTTATAAAATAATAACATGAAAACAATTTAATAAAAAGATTAAGTTATTTCCTTTAATTCATACTAAAATACTAATTTATAATCAACCAGTATTCATGATACCATCAATATTTTTATAATAATTTTTACCTTAATTAGCTCTAAAAAATAAAAAAAGCCTTTAAAAGGCTTTTTTGCTATATAGATATTAATTATTTGTTTTTTATCTTTAATTTCTTTATTAATCTTGATTTTTCACGATTAGTTTTATTTTTTTTCATTAAATTAGTTTTTGTTGCTTTGTCTAAGATTTTATACAACTGAGCTTCCATTTTCTTTGCTTCATCTATCTTTCCGTTTTCAATAAGTTTTAAAAATTCCTTTCTTGTTTTTTTAAAAACGGTCATCTTTTTTAAATTAGACGCCCTATTGCGAGAATTCTTTTTAATAGATTTTTTTGCTGATTTAGTAATCGGCATATCATTATTGATTAATTACTTTGATAGTATTACATTTTTTATGAAAAAAATCAACTAAAAACATTTCTAAACCTATCTTACCATCAATGCTCCCTTCTTTTATTTTTTTATCATAATACAGCAAGTCTTCATATATCAATTTCAAGGATTCAAAAGAAATCATTTTAGATAAAGGCAATAATTTTTTAAAAACATATGGATGAATCGAAGCTGGTTTACCTGGACTTTTTTTAATAATTATTAAATTACGAATTTCAAAAACAATCATTTTAAGAATATATAAAGGATGGAGGCCTTGGTTTATTAATGTTTCTAATAACCAAAAAGCCTTTTTATCGTTGCCTTGAGCTAAATAATCCAAAAAAATAAAAATGGTACTAGATATTGGTAAAAATAAATTAGCTTCAACAATTTCTTTATCAAGAAGTCCTTTTTTAATTAAAGAAAGCTTTTTAAGAGAATTATAAATTAATCCAGTATCTGAAGAAAAACTAAGTATTATTATTTGCCTCGCTTCTGAAGAAAGCTTAATTTGAAGCTTTTGTTCTTCTTTTATTATCCATTTTTCCAATTCACTTTTTGTTAATAAAGGAAACTCCTTCATTCCTTTTGCTTTTTGTTTAAACCATTTTTGTAATGAGCTTATAGGAATTTGATCGTCTTCATAAATAATAATCATCAAATCCTTTGCTTTATCTGCTTCTTGATTTTTAAGAATTTCTAAAAAATCATTACGAAATTGAATATTTGTATTTTTAAAAATATTTTTTATTGCTATTAAGCGGCTACCAGCAAAAAGTGTATTACTTTTAAGAATATTTTCTAAAACAGAAATATCAGGAAGCTTCGAATCTTTATCAGAAAAATCATAATAAAAAAAAGAAGGGGTTTTGTTTTGATAAAACTCCTTTACCTGTAGGAAGTATTTCCAGGAACGAAAAGAATCTTTACCGTAAATAAAATATATCATACTTATCCTTTTTGGCACTGAGGACAATAAAAAGTAGAACGACCTTTTTGTAAAACTCTTTTTATTTGAGCCTTACAACGAAAACATTTTTCCTGATGATAAGCTTGAAGCATTTTTCCATATTTCCCAAACTCTCCTTTAGTATCTCTATACATCTCATCAGCAATAGTAGATCCTTTTAGCTTTATTGCTTTTAATAAAATCTTCTTTATTGCTTTATAAATTTTTTTCTTTTCTTTTAAAGTTAAGAATTTAATTTTTTTAAAAGGACTTACTTTTGCCTCCCACAAAATCTCATTAGCATAAATATTCCCAATTCCAACGACAACATTTTGATTCATTAAAACCTCTTTAATTACTCCTTTTTCTTTTTTAAGTAATGTTTCATTAAATTTTTGAAAAGTAAAATTATCAGCCAGAGGCTCTAATCCTAATTCTTTAATTTCTTTTGAATTATTTAATTTTTCTGTTTTTTCTAAAACTATCTTTGCAAACTTCCTTAAATCAGAAAGAGCTAATATCTTATCGTCACTTAACTCAAGTTTAAAATGAACATATGGATCTTTAGCAATAAATTCCTCTGTTCCTATTAATATTCTTCCTGTTAATTTTAAATGAATTAAACAAGCCCAATCGTCACTTAAATTAATTATAATATTCTTGCCTTTTCTACTAACTCTTAAAATTGTCTTTCCTTTAATTATTTCTTCAAATTTCTTTTGACTAATTTTATTTCTTAATAATTTTGGCCAGCCAAACCAAGCTTTCATAATTTTCAAACCCTTAACTTTTCTATTTAATTGACGAGTAATAGTTTCTACCTCTGGCAACTCAGGCATAAAAATATATTCTAAAATTTAATTTTAATTATTGTGAAGGTATATAATTAGGATCTGTTGGTAATGAAAATGTAAAAAGAGAACCTCTTTTTAAAGCTGATTTAGCCCAAATTTTTCCTCCATGCCTTTCAATAATATTTTTAGCTAAATAAAGACCTAAACCAATTCCGCTTGTTTGCCCTTTCAAAGCTGCTTGAGATCTAAAAAACTTA